>CAKZYI010000224.1 GCA_937884735.1 uncultured Pleurocapsa sp. | reverse complement strand
GGTTTGGATCGAGGTTTTGGGAGTTCATCTAGACTTGATGGCTAGTTAATGTTACTAGTGCGTAACATCAGTTAAGTTAAAAAAAAATATCTAATGAATATACAAAAAAGTTATAGACTTTAAATTAATACTTAAGATGCTTTTTGAATGTATATTTTGACAAAAATTTATAAAATCAGATCGATCTTGATTCCTATATATAACAAAGCATTCATTTTTACATTAAATTAAATTGATAATAGTTTTTGCTTAACTATTAATTGATGCCTAAAAAAAGCTTTATTTCCATTTTTTTAAAGATAATCTCAACCTAGGGCATATTAGCCCAGCCCAGGACTAGATTCAGTCAAACATCCACTATAAAAAAGATGCCAAAATTTTTTTTGTTATTAAAAATACAAGATGTAATTCCTGAGTTAATAGCAACTCCTTTGATTGCCTGCAACATTGTAAATGAGAATTTTTACTCTGGCTGCTTGCTGTTTTTAGCCTGTTCAGCCTTGATACGCTTAATTTGGAATAGCGCAATTATAGTTCATGGTTTGGGACACACCATAGCAATCTCTTTGCTAGACAAAGAACTGTCATTTTTTAATTTAACCAATATTCTCGAACATCAAAGCATTTCTACAGTATTCAAATCTCTTCTACCTTTTCACCAAATATACTTCCCTCTGGTTTCTAAATCCTCCACTCCTCACTATCTTCCAGTGGGAAAACCTCAACACCTAAAATTAAAAGCTCTTGGTGGAATAATTTTAAATCTTCTGATAGCGATTACTTTTGCTGCTGTTGATTTTAATAGCTTTTTCCTTCAGGCTTTTATATTCGCTAATTTGTGGATTGCCTTATCGTCTTTTTCTGATATAAATGCGTCGATTGTGGGGGCGGCAGATTGTTTTTACTGTGGTAACTTTGGCTTAATCGCTCAACGCAAACCTGATGATGGACAAAAGCTGCTACCCACCAGAATGGTTGAGATGGCTCTACAAATGGGGCAAGAAACAGAAGTACGGGGAGAACAGGCAGGGGGAGGATTAATAATAGGCAGAAATGGCGATCGCACAGTGTTTGTGGGCAAAAAAATTGTCAATCGCAAGAGGGGTAATTTAACTAAATCCTTGGAAGCCGCTTTTGCACCTATCCGAAATAAAGCGATCTCTGCGGGAGTTAAACCTTTAAACCAATCAGTAACGGGTGCGTGGCACTATCGCTATGCCACCAGCGGTAGTGCGCCTTCAGAATTAGAAACTCACTGGCACGAATGGATGGCAGGAAGAAATCTAGCAGTATGGCGATTTACGGGTCAAGAATGGTTGAAGGAAACCAAAAATGTTCATCATCGTATCACCCATAATGGGGATTTTGATAGCTGGCATATATTCAATCAAGATATTAATAACACCACCTTGGGTTTATGGCTAGAGCGAGTATTGCATACGCCCAACGCCACAAAAGGAGATTCGCCTAAAATTGCAGGAATGATAGATTTGCTGGTCACTCAGGGCATGTGGTATCCCTCGGTAAGATTAGCTTATCAAAAAGCGATCGCAACCTCTCTTGAAGAAACATTTGACGGACAACAAGCTGATGGCCAAGCACCAAATAATGCTCCTAGCGACCTCGATTTAACTACTTGGGCAGAAATATTTGAGCGTATTTTTACTACTACAATATCTGACCTGGAACAGTATGATTCTAGCAAAATAACGCCAGAATCCCTAAAATTATCCAGTAGCTTGAGCGAAAGCCTCGTAGAAGCTCTAGAAAATCATAATTCCACGGAAAAATGGTCAAAATTGCAGTTAGCATCCTTTGTTAGATTTACTCTTCAGACGTTTTTTGACAACGACCTATACAAAGCAACCCAAATTTTTGTTGAACAGGCTAAAGGTAGTTTTGGTTTAGTTACAGCTTCTACTTTAGAAGAGTCTCAATTAGTTCTATGTGCCAAAGGACAGCCGATTAGTATTGGTTTTAACTGGTCAGAAAACTACATGGTGTATGCCTCCGAACCTGCTGCGGTAGATCGCATATTATTAAATCAGCCCCAGTCCTTTAGATTGGATCTAGACCAAAAAAGCGGAGAAGTGGCAAAAGTTAGTGCAAAGGAAATTACTATCTTTTCCCTAATTCAGCAACAAGAATTGCAGGTATTACATTTACAAGAACGTTGGATTTCGATGGAGAGCCATCCCCATTTATCTCAGGTTAAGTCTACCCAAACAGGGCAAGATCCTGTAGAGCATGACATTAATTCAATCCCCAGAATACTTCACGAAATCAAAACTGATTGGGAAAATCCTACTTCTCTTAATCGGTGTAGTGCTGATTATTTGATTTATCTCCTCACGGAAAAAGTTGAGCGATTCGATAAAAGACAGCAGCTTATGTTCAAAGCAGGCATGTTAAGTAAGATTAGAGAAATGCCTGCTGTAGATCTGCTAATTACAGGGGAAGAAAATAGCCTCTGGCTCGGAGAAAAATTTGCCCAGGATCTAAAAGTGGTTTTTCCTTACTTAAATATTGTCACCACCTCAGCAAACGAAATCTTGCAAAAGCTAGATCGAGGTTTTGGTCAGCTCAACCTAGGCAAAGACTCTCTAATCTTGGCAATTACCCAATCAGGTCAAACTTTTTCTACTGTGCAGGTAATTAATGTTTTCGACCATCTATCTAGCCAAGGCATGATTGGCGAACTGTTTATCTTGACGGGAGAACTTAGCAGTTTTGTCAATTCTACCCAGGGTAAAGGTGGACTCACTACTGTTACTCGCTCTTCTTTTTTGGATAACGAGCACAATCATCGCTATCGAATTTTCGTTAATGGTAGTGGTCGTAGAACAGCCGAACCTAGTACTGTTACCGTAGCTGCCGCAAGACAAACTTTAACGGAGTTGCTCTTGCATATGGCAAAGCAGATGAGGCATGATTTCCCCGATTCCCAACCTTTGGGTATGACCCTAACTGCCGAAAGCTTGATGGTTTTAGCCATGATGAAGGAAGACTTTTTGCACAAAAACGTGTTGCACATTGTTGGTGCTACTACCCTAGGAGAATCTATTAATTCTGCTACTAAACGAGCTTTGACCCAAAGTGGTAACCACTGGGCAAACCATGTATTAGAAACTCCTCTGGCTTGGGCAATTCATGCCCTCTACACCTTGATTTCAGTAGGCTGGGTCATTCCTTTTGGTCATACCTTACCCTTGATAAAAACTTTGTCAGGATTTCTATTTAGCTTGATTAACTTACCTACAAGCTTAATCCAACTTCTAACACCTGTTGTTACTGTTCTTGATATTGCCATATATATTTTTGGTGCTTGGTTGTGGACAATAGCGATTCGTTATTTCCAGGGCAGACAACTATTTGCCAGGATGGGTAAAAGAACTTTAGTTATTGGGGATGTTGCCTGGGTAAATCAGCTATTACAAGCTTATGTAAGTAAACTTTTTTCTCTTAGTTATGGCATTGCCACTATTGAAGTTCATAGTGGCAATCCTCAAAATCATTTACTTCACGCTTTTGGTCATCGAGTAGTCCGCGGTACTCTAATTTGGCTGGGCATTCCCGACGGCAGAGGCAGCAAACAACAGCAAGAAGCAGAACATGCCGCAACTATGACAGGCAAACAAGCCAATGGAGTTAAAAACTTTAATACTGGTGCAGAAATATTTGCCCTAGGCAAAAATCCAAAGATAGCCAATCAGGGATTTAGTAAAGCTATAGTTTTAAATAGTAATAATGATGCTATCTATTTTAGAAATCCTACCGTCACCGAACAAAAAGAACAGATTGAAGAATTAAGAGAATCTTGTTTTGGCTCGTTTGAACGTTTATTAGCTAGCTATGTTTTCTTCTGGACGCTGGCAAAGAAAGTAGGATCTTTCCCCTTCCTAAAATACGAATATTGGAAGTCTCAAAGCCGCACTAAAGTAATGACTACGGCGGCACCCGTGGGAGGATTTGATATGGATAAATTAAACAAAGAGCGATCGCATCAGTATAATGCTATTAAGGATCGTATTTTCAAAAATTAATCTTCACTTGTCTTCCCATCCAAGAGCTAAGAGTTACGAACTAATAACTTCTCAACAAAGCTCATTCACACTAAGCCTTAAATATAACCTGGTACGTCTACCTATACTCTAGAGCTGTAAATTAAAAAACAGCAAAAGATTCATGTTAGATATTGTTCAACGCCATTCTTGCCATAGAGGAGAAATTGAAATTTCTTATTTAGAATGGAAATCATCTGATTTATCAACTTCCGCAAATCTCACCAACAGTACTCTTGCTCCTAGGACTTTACTACTGCTCCATGGTTTGGCAGATTCGGCGACAGTTTGGTCTAGTTTAGGAGATTATCTAAGCCCCACCTATCATATAGTTGCCCCCGATCTTCGCGGACATGGGGAAAGCAGCAAACCCAATAATGGCAATAGCTCGGCAGAAATCATCGCTGATTTAGAAACTTTGATGGATCATCTAAATTGGAAACAAGCCCATATTTTAGGTCATTCTTGGGGTGGCAAATTAGCTTCTATCTGGGCAACCCAAAACTTCAATCGTTTTTCTAGCTTGATTCTAGTCGATCCCTTTTATGTCGATCGATTTCCGAGCTGGATAAAAATAACCTTTCCCTTATTATATCGAGTGTTGCCGTTTCTTCAGGGAATGGGGCCTTTTGAAAATGAACAAGCAGCAGCAAAAATTGCTCGAAATCTCAAACAATATCGACAATGGACACCGTTACAACAAAAGGTATTTCGTGCCAGCATCGAACCAAAACAAAACGGAATGTGGGGCAGTAAGTTTACTGTCCCAGCGCGAAATCAAATCTTTACTAATGTAATGCAGCAGGCAGGTTTGACTAAATCTTTGATGATACCCAGTCTTTTTATTCAACCCAGCAAGGGACTCAATCGCACTCAATGGCAGCTAAAACCCTATCTTCGATATTTACCTAATTTGGAAGTCAAGAAAGTTCCAGGCAATCATTGGGCGTTTTTGGTCAATCCCAGACCTTTCAACCAAGAAGTTGCTCAATTCTTAGAAAGACAAATTTAACAATAAATCGTACTTCAATAAATATTGATGACACGCCCTAAGCATCTTGACAAAAGTCATCTCAAATCTACATAATTATAGATTGGGCATCGAATAACTTGCTCGGATTGGGTTCCAAATAAACGTCACGTCAAAGCGATCGCTCTAACTAATTAATCTAATTGATTTAGTTAGCCAGCAATTATTGATGTGGCTACCTTTACGGCAATACAAAAAGAGAAAATTTTTATGACTTACGCAATTGTTGAGATCGGCGGTGGACAAATTAGAGTTGAACCTGGTCGTTTTTATGACATCAACTTACTAGCTGCTGACCCAGAATCTAGCTACACCATAGACAAAGTTTTATTAGTAAACAATGACAATGATGTAACTATTGGTCGTCCTTTTATTGAAGGTGCTACCGTAGAAGGTACTGTAATGCGTCATAGACGTGGCAAAAAAGTCATTGTCTATAAAATGCAGCCTAAAAAGAAAACTCGCAAAAAACGCGGTCATCGTCAAGAATTAACTCGTTTGATGATTGATTCTATTAGCTTAAATGGTTCAGTAGTTGCTAAAGCAGCCTCAAAGGATACACCTTCGGATAAAGCCGAACCTACTGCTGCTGAATAGAATAAGTAATTAGTAAAAGTAAAATTTTAAGAGGACAGATAACATGGCTCATAAAAAGGGAACGGGTAGTACTCGTAACGGTCGCGATTCTAATTCCAAGCGACTTGGTGTAAAACGCTATGGCGGACAAGAAGTAACCGCAGGAAGTATTCTAGTGCGTCAAAGAGGTACTAGTGTACATCCAGGCAATAATGTTGGTCGTGGTAAAGACGATACTCTATATTCTTTGATTCACGGCGTTGTGAAATTTGAATACAAAAAAAGAGGTCAAAAGAAAGTCAGCGTTTATCCTGCAGCTGAAAATGCAGCATAAATAATCGCACTTAGAAAAAATAATTTGAGATTTTAGGCATCCATTTAGGTGGGTGCTTTTTTTTATGTGGATAAACTAATATAAGCAACTATCAACAATTAATTTACTAGGGGTTTTGGCTAATGTTTGAATCAGGAGACAATTCAAATCACAATTATGACGCTAATTCCAAGGGTTCTTTTTCAAATTTAGATTCGGAACAAAATTTGGATAATATTGACGCTAACTTGTCAGCCAAAAATGTTGCCATACGCAAGAAACAGCTCGAGCAACTTTTTGTCAGGTTGATTGCTTTTGGTTTGGCTTTTGGCGCGATTTTGGGAATAGGCACGTATTATCTAATCAATAGATTTGGATTAAACAAAAAGCCATATCAACTAGAGCAAGAAAAAATTGAGCTAGAAAAGCAAGAACAAGCTTCTTTCCCCAAAATCTCTGCTTTTCCCTATATTCCAGAGTCTTTAGAACTATCAAAACAAAAGTCAGAGAATAGTGACATTAATCGCTAAATGATTTTCGTAATTATTACTATGTTATAACTTCATGACACAAAAAGATTGAAAACCCTTTAAAATCGTTATAGACATGGTTTTAAAGCGATCCTAATCGATCCCCAAGCCTATTTTGTTGCTATAACTTATATCAAGTGGTTAAGACCTTTCCCACACAGACATAAAGACTAAAAAATAAATAAACAAATAATAATTAATGTAGACGTAAATTAAGGTTGAGAGACTCGCGGAGTTATAGCTTCTAAGTCTTAAAAATGGCTGCCAGCAGCTAAACACCGTCTAATTAATCGGAGGCTGTAAATCAAATGGCAAAAGAACGTCCACCCCTAGAAGAAATGACCTTGCGGCAGCTAAGGAAAGTTGCCAGTGAGTATAAAATATCCCGTTACAGCAGAATGCGCAAAGCGCAGCTACTTGCTTCGATTCGAGAAGCTATAAGAACAACAGAACAAGAAAGATTTTCGCAAAATCCATCAGCCATCCAGGAGGAACAACAAGTGAAAGGTACAAAATTTGAAGTCGGACAGGAAGATAATCTAAGAGAAAGCCTAGCTTCTGTCGATCAAGATTTGGGAGAACTTCCCGATGGTTACGGAGAAAGCCGTATTGTATTGATGCCACGCGATCCTCAGTGGGCCTATGCCTATTGGGATGTTCCTAGCAATCATAAAGAAGAGCTACGCCGTCAAGGTGGACAGCAACTAGCTTTACGTATCTACGACACAACAGATATAGACATCAACACTCAAGCACCCCATAGCGTGCAAGAGTATTTGTGTGATGAGATGGCTAGAGAATGGTACTTGCCAATTCCTGTAAGCGATCGCGATTACGTAGCCGATATTGGCTATCGTTGTGCTGATGGGCGTTGGTTAGTATTGGCTCGCTCCGCATCCGTTAGTATTCCTCCTGTATATCCTTCTGACTGGATTGAAGACGCTTTCATCACAGTTAACTGGGAAGAAGATTTGAAAGGAAAAACCCTTTATAACCTTGTGCCTCCTGCGAAAAAGCAAGCAATGAGTGTCAGCACAGCCCAAGGCAATCAACTGTATGATTCAGTCTTTGGTATGACCAGAAATACCGAATCAATGCGTATGGCTGGTTCGCTATTTGGTTCAATGCAACAAACTCCTGAAGCAGCAGTAAGCTCATATATCTTTCCTTCTGGGGTAGGAATGTGGGCTGTACCAACTGCATCTGGTCAAAATATGTCTGGTGCTGGTTTCTCTGGAGACGTTATTCCTGCAAAACCACGCAAATTCTGGTTAGTTGCTGATGCAGAATTGATTGTGTATGGTGCAACTGAACCTGATGCTACTGTTACAATTGGCGATCGCGAAATCAAGCTTAATCCTGACGGAACATTTCGCTTCCAAATGTCTTTCCAAGATGGAGTAATTGATTATCCAATTAAGGCCGTGGCAGTTGATGGAGAGCAAACTCGTTCAATTCACATGAACTTTGAACGTGAAACTCCTTCTCGCAACACCAATACTAAAGCTGAAGCTGTAGAAGAGTGGTTTGCATAAAGTAAGTATTCGTCTCAAGCTTCCATAAAAATAAGTCCGAGGTGTAAAATAGTATACATCTCGGTTTTTTTGTGAACACATTATTTGCTTTCTAATAATTTTGTCACTATGTAAAATAAACTTGGGTATTCTTAAGTCAATAAAAGATTAGCTGGTGTAGCGAATTTACGCCTTATGAACAAAGCTATTAGAGAAAACAATTTATCTCTACGTCAAATATTAATTGCATCTCTAATTTCTCAGGTACTAGTGGCTGTAGGATTGACTGGCTATTTTTCTTGGAAAAATGGTCGAAAAACTGTTGAGTCTCTTGCATTACGCTTGAGCCGTGAAGTAACATCTCATACGCAAAAACACGTCGCCAATTACCTTAATACTCCGACTACGTTTCTCAAATTGAATCGAGTCTTTGCCGATTCTCAACTTCTAAACATAAATGATTTAGAAAATTTACAGGATATTTTTTGGCAACAAACAAAGATTAATCCAGAAATAGATACTCTTTACTTTGGTAGTGCAACGGGAGATTTTATTGAAATAGAAATGAAAAATCCGCCCAAAGTATCAATTAGAAATGAAGATACTGCACCTTATTGGAAAACCTATCGTTTAGATGAAGAAGGCAAGGCAGCTACTTTATTGAGCAAAAGGAAATACGATCCTCGTTTAAGACCTTGGTATCAGGCAGCTATAAAACACAAAGATTTAATTTGGTCGCCCATATATTTGTTTGCCGATCCTCCTGTACTGGGTATTACCCCTGCGATTCCCCTCAGAGACGGCGCATCTGACAAAATAAAGGGCGTAATGGCAATAGATTTGACTTTAGAAGATATTAGTCAATTTCTCAATAGCCTAAAAATTAGCGATTCTGGCAGAGCTTTCATAATTGAAAAATCAGGAAAAATGGTAGCAACCTCTACTAATAATTCTTTGATTAGAAGAGGTGTATTGGGAGATGAACGCTTGCACTATTCTGATAGTTTAGATCCATTGATTAAAGCTACCGCAGCTTTTATTGAAAAAAAGCTCAATTACGTTCAGAATACCGAATCAACTCAGCAGCTAATTTTTAAGTTTGAACAAGACAAGCCAACAAATATGGCTTCTCAACGTCACTTTGTTCAGGTAACAAGTTTAGAAGGCTATCCTGGCTTAGATTGGCTAATGGTAACGGTGATTCCCGAATCAGATTTCATGTCTTATATTCGCACCAATACATATATGACTTTGTTTTTGAGTAGTTTGGCTTTGGTTTCCGCTATTTTTCTGGGAGCGATCGCCAATCGTTTAGTAGTTAATTCGGTAACTCGCATTTCTGATGTGGCAAAAGCAGTTTCCAACGGGCAGATATTAGCTATCGAACAACAACCTAAAATAAAAGAGCTGGCAATTGTTACAGAATCAATTAATTCGATGGCACTACAGCTTCAGGCTTCTGCTCATAACATTGAAAACTTGGAATCAAAATGGGAAGAAAGGGTAAACGAAACAACTAGAAACTTAAGGCAAACTAATCAAGAGCTAGAGCGTCTGGCAAACACAGATGGATTAACTCAAATTTCTAATCGCTATTATTTCGATTTGGCACTAAAGAAATTGTGGCAGAAAACTCTTAGAGAAAGAGGTAATATCTCTTTGATCATTTGTGATGTTGACAATTTTAAGCTTTATAACGACACCTATGGTCATTTGATGGGTGATGAGTGCTTAAAAAAAGTTGCTCAAGCAATTAATAATAGCGTTAATAGAAACCAAGATATTGCTGCTAGATATGGTGGTGAAGAATTCGTGATAATTTTGCCTCGCACCAATAAAATAGGAGCAATGAAGATAGCCAACACAATTAATAGTGCTGTCACTAGGTTAAATATTCCTCATCAAACTTCTACTGTGGCGAGCTATGTTACTGTGAGTTGTGGTGTTGCCTCTATTGCACCCAATCCTAATATTGCTTCTACGAGTCTTATTGCAAATGCAGATGATGCTTTATATCGAGCAAAGCAACAAGGAAAAAATTGTTCGCTCTTAGCCGAGTACAAACATGATGAGCAATAACAATAAAAAAAGCCTTTTTAAAAATTAAAAAGACTTTAGATAATTAGTTTTAGAGTTAACTAGAGAAGTATCTAGAAAGTAAATGTTGTACGTAGAGTACCAATTACGGTATCAGCATTTTCCTCGGTATGATCGGGGGCTGTAATCCAAATCGCACCAGGAGTCACGGCAATATTATCAGTCAGTTGATACTGATAAAAGGCTTCAACGTGGAAGGAAGTATCAGGATCGGTGTTGTCTGCAACCCCTGCAATATCAATACTAGATTCTGTTACTTTAGGTTCCATCCCAAAAATAATTCCACCTAAATTACCTTCCTTGATTAGATCGGGGAAAGAAAGAGTAACTGCCCAATTCCAAACTTCTTGATCTCCTTGACTAACGAGTGTAGATCCATCTTCTGCTATAGCAGAGTCTAAGACACGGCTAGTAGTATATCCACCCCAACCACTAATAATAAAGCGATCGCTCAAATCAAAAGATGTTTGGATACCATAGGAGTTGCTGGTAATAGGAACAGTCTCGCCAGTTTGACTAGTAATAAAAGAGTTGATGTTAGATAAATTACTACCAGCAAAATTATCACTACTGTTGTAAGAATTGATATAAGTCAAACCAAGTTTAAAGCGATCGCCTGGCTTAAATACTAATTGTCCCAATGCTGAATACTCACCACTAAATAAGCCATTTCCTTCACTAGGATCTGCTCCGTTGGGGGCAAGATATCCTGCACTAAACTCAAAACTATCACTAAGTTCGCTTCTAAGACCAATTCCCGAACCTAGAACTTGATTATAAATAGGGTTGCGTACTCCAAAATAGGAGATTGCACCACTAGCACTGTCATTAAAATGATCTAGAGGGCTAATTGTATCGGCAAAGTCAAAGGCAATACCACCATACCCTTCCAAGACAACTGTAGTGCGATCGCTTAAAGGAAAAGAATACAATGCCACTAACAAATCAACATTGTTGCCATTATCTGCCAGTAAACCCAAATCTCCTTCAAAAGTACCTGTTTCACCACTTAGAAAGGGAAAATTACCAGAGGTAAGTTGAGTAAATAATAAATCTTTTCCTGTAAAACTAGTATTAAAACCCAAACGCACTCTGTTACCAAAAACAGGTTCAGTATCTAAATCTACTCCTGAAGCATTCTCCCCAATAAAAATGTGTCCAACGCTAAATACAGCTTCACCACTTAACTTAGTGGTAGTAGAAAATTGACTATCCTCCAAGATAGCTGTCTGGGATTCAACAGTGTTGATGCGCTCGTCTAAAGTTGATTATTCAGCTTCAAACTCTTGAGCTAACTGTTGAATTGTTGCC
>CAKZYI010000223.1 GCA_937884735.1 uncultured Pleurocapsa sp. | reverse complement strand
AGGTGATGCTCAAGGACTAATGCAGCAATTGGGTAGCATGTTTCTTCCTAGCCCGAAACTTGTTCCGTATATCCTGAAAAATATTTTGTCTAAAATTTTTAACTGACCAAAATATTGCAGCTTCTAACCAGAGACTGCAAAAGTAGCTGTTTCAATTCTTATAGCTTTTTCTACAATTGAGGGAAGACGGGCTATTAAGGAAAGATGCGTTATGACCACTTTAGCTGCCCCAAGCACTGAAAGCTGCAAAACTTCTCGCGACCATCTTACTGCTTCTGAACTCAAATTGTTGATTGAGGCAGTGAAAAGCAAAGGTGGATGGTATTCTTACAGAAATTCCGTTCTGATTTTGATAATTTATCGTCATGGATTGAGACGAACTGAAGCTGCTCGTTTGCGATGGTCAGACGTAGATTTAAAAGAAGGAACAATTTACATTAGACGCATCAAAGGTTCTCGTTCTGGTCGTCATCCACTTCAGGGTGATGAGATGAGGGCTTTGAAAAGACTGAAAAGAGATTGCGCACCTTCACCTTTTGTCTTTAATGGTAATCGTCATACTCCCTTGAGCGAGAGAACTATCAGTCACATTGTTCATCAAGCTGGAGTACTAGCAGGTTTTGATTTTGTGGTTCATGCTCACCTCCTCCGTCATGCTTGTGGCTATTATTTGGCGAATAAGGGAGTAGATACGAGAACTATTCAGTATTATCTTGGTCATGCCAATATTCAGAATACTGTCAGGTATACGCAGCTATCAGCAGCTAGATTTGAAGGATTATGGAATTGAGCAGAAAAAAGAGATTTTAAAATGCTTACGGGACAAGGGTTTCAGGCTAGATTGCCCCTGGTGACAGCTTCGCTAGTTTCACCCCAATTTACTACGCCAGGATAATTCTAAGAGCAGTCTAAAGATGAAACGTTATCAAGCTGGTTTGAATAATCATTTTCTGCTTCATATTTTGTCTAATTCTGGCATATTTTGACTTAAAATTTTGATGCGATCACCCTGATAGAGAAACCACCTTCTCCTAGCGCAGTTTCACTATCATCTCTTAAGCCGAGCGCACCACCAATACCAATATAATTTAGTCGATTATCTTCGGTAGTTTCTATCGTAGATTCTTCAATTGTTGGGTTATCAAATTGTGAGTCTAGTTCAGTCTCGGCATGGAGAGGAAATGTTGGTATATTCATAAGTAAAATTGAGATATAAAACAAGACGTTTTTTGGGCTTAAAAATTTAAAGTCAGAAACAAATTCTTTGATGGGAGTAGTTTTCATAATAGATAATGAATTAAAAAAGAATTCATGGTTATCGACTTTATAATTAGCAACAATCGCAACATAAAATTGCAGAACTAAGCACTTATTTTTTAACTGGTTTAAGTAACATCAAAGTTGAAGTAACTGCCAGTAATAACATTGCAAAAGATGGGCTACCTCTTAACACGAAAAGATGGATTAAAATTGCACCAATCATTGTCAAAGAAAGCAATAAAGCACCCCAAAACGCCGTAAGAGGCATTAAAACTAAAATTGCTCCGCTCACTTCAATTAGACCTGTTAAATAACGAAACCACTGTCCAAAACCAATGTCGTCGAAAATTGCGATCGCACTTTCTGCCCCCAAAAGCTTGGCACTACCAGTAGTCAAAGACGAGATGGCAGCTATATTACTTAAAACTAAAATTGCCATTTTTTTGACATATTTTTCTCGTTTATTTCTACGAATAATCTCGATTATACTCATAAAATTACCTATTACTGATTACTGATTACTGATTACTTACCCCGCCGAATCATCACCATCTGCTTTAGATATCTGTCGTTTCAAACTAATAAAAGACTGGTTGTAATCAATAATTGAAGTCAGCAAATTACCGCGAGCCGTAGTCAAATCTGTTTGTGCATCAATTACCTCGGTTTGGGTGCCAACTCCTGCATTAAAACGCATTCGAGCCAAACGCAAACTTTCCTCTGCCAGATCTACTTCTTGAGAAGCTGTGGTCATATTTTTGAGATTGGATTCCAAACCAAAATAGGCTTGCTCCACGGCAAAACGAATTTGATTGCGCTGGTTGGCAAACTGGGTTTCGGCAATTTCAATATCTTTTTCTGCTTGTCTGGCTTCTGCTTTAGCAGCACCGCCATCAAACAGTCGCCATTGCAGACTTAAGCCTACAGTGTAAGGATCGCTAACGTCGTAACTATCTTCAAAGTCATCATCAATGCCATAGCTCGCAGCAGCACTAATAGTTGGTCTAGCTGCTGAGAGGGCAATCTGACGTTGTTCTGCGCCAATATCTCTTTGAAGCAAAAACTGTTTTAGTTCAGCACGATTTTTGAATGCCAGCACAATACTTTCGGGTAAAGCTAGCTTCCAAGTATCGATTACCTTAATAGGATCTGCTGTGGCTAAATCGGAATCGTGGGCAATACTAATAGTTTCGGCTAACTGACGGCGAGCAATATTGCGATCTTCCTGCGCGCTAGTCAAAGCCTGCTTTGCTTGAGCCAGTGCCACCTCGGCTCTGAAGACATCAAATTTTGTTCCTGTTCCTGCTTTTTCTAGGAGTCGAGCATCTTTAAGGGTTTGATTAGCATCTGTGACTGCTGCTGCTTGAATTTCGACTAAAGAATCATTATTTTGCAAACTATAGTAATCCCGCGCCGTTTCATACACAGCTTGCTCTATAAGTGCTTCTAGCCCAAGTTGGCTCGATCGCAGTGTTTTGGCAGCGGAGCGAATATTTGCCCCTCTAAATCCTCCATCATAGATGTCATAGCTGAGGGTGAGATCGGCACTAATTTCGGCACTACTGATGTCATAATCTTCGTATTCGTCTTCAATAATAGTTCTGGCTTCATTTTCGGAGATATTGGGATTATTTTCGATTAATTCATCTACACTGTCATCAATCGTTTCATCGGAAATACTTTCTAAAAAAGCCTCGTTACTATAATCAAATCCAGCATCAAGATCGAGAGTTGGATAAAGATCGGCTTTGGCTTCTCTTAATGCGGCAGTATCACTTTCAACTTGTAGTTTACCTTCCTGTATTTCTTTATTGTTTTTTAGAGCTAAAGCGATCGCTTCTTCGAGGGTAATTGGTGTTTGAGTAGGGGTTTTCACTTCTTCTGGTTTAGTGGGTAATGATAAAGGGTTATTGCTAGGATTGAGTTCGATTGTTTCTACAATTGATTGTTGAGCGGGTTTAATAATATTGGTAGTAATATTATTTGATGTAGGCAATAGTTTGTTTTCATTAGATGTATTGAATTCATTATTAGTTAACGATTTATTTAAGCGATTGGACTCAGATAAATTGTTACTATTTGTCGATTTGGAACTGCCAATTTCTTCCGCATTAGCTACATTTATCTGGCTAATTGCGAGGGCTATTCCTATGTATAGTGACTGAATAAATTGATTTTTCTGTTTCATCACCAAAGCTTCTGTATTTAGGCAAAATTTATTTACTATTTCAATATTTATGGGAAGAAATATCTAATATCTACGTCTCTTTTTATAAGACCTTATTAAATAAACTCCTGTAATTAACAAACCAAATAAACACAGACTATTAATAATATAAAACCATTCGTCTAACTGTTATATTTCCATCGTATGCAGATGAATTAACCACCACTCGCGAGGAGCGCGTCGCCAGCACGAAACTTTGTTTCGTCCAGAATTTTGTTTTAGAAACATTACAAATCTTTGATTGTGGGAAAAACATACGTTCCTCGTTTGTCGGAGCAACGTAGCTGCTCGAGTGACGCTGATAAAACATCTTAGCTAAAAGAAAAGTTATGCCCGTAATTACTATTACTAACAAAGGCAAAGTTCCTACAATTGCTAGCCAGCGATGATATTTGCGAAATAAACGAGACATTGTAATAGTTAATCCTTGGTTATTAGCAAAATAAGCAAAGCAAATTATTTGATACGGTTTAAATCTTTATTGAGACGTATCAGTAATTTTCTCATAGCTATATTCTATGTTTTTAGCCCAAGAAATATATTACAAAACTGTAATTAAAAAACAAATTCAAATGTAATAATTAAAAGCTTTAATTATTAACAAATCAATCAAAAAACTTTTCCAAACATAATTCAAATGGGAGAAAGTAAAGTTTTATTACTAACGATAGCTTTGATGTTTTTTGCTATAAATGCCTCTGCTACTCCAGAAAAATCTAGTCAGAATTATCAAAAGCCAGGTCTAGAAATCACACAACAATTTGAGCCATATACAGAATTTCATAGCTATAGAGAACGAATAAATGAAATATTGCAAAAATTAAATCTTTCTGCGCAACAATCTCGACAAGCAGCAGCGATCAAACAAAAATTTAAAACCGAACAAGATAATCTCTATCGGCAGATTCAACACCATCGCCAAGAAATGCGCACTTTATTATCAACAAATACTTCGAGAGATCTCTTGAGACAAGACTATCAAAAAACGAGATTGCTACTTGAAAGATTGGGCGACAATCGTTTTGAAATGACGATCCAACTTAGAAAAATATTAACTACCGAATAACAAGTTCGATTTATAGATTTTATTGGGCAGGGCAGAAATTAGTCATTCTGATCGAACACATTATTTAGCGTTTTCTATAACTGGAGCTACATATATGAAAAAAGTAGGACTAATCGT
>CAKZYI010000222.1 GCA_937884735.1 uncultured Pleurocapsa sp. | reverse complement strand
ACTTATCTATCATTATGAACTTTTTATCACGATGGATATCATTTTAGAGTTTTTGAATCTTGCTATTTAGATGTCTCTCTATCTATTCTTTTTGAATCTGATGATGCTGACTTGCAGCTATATCGCGATGTTAATAACAACTATATTCTGGATGCAGATGATGAGTGGATTGATGCTTCGGTCAACAATGGCGATGTAGATGATTATATTCGTTATGAAGATGCTGCTACGGGTACTTATTTTGCCAACGTCAGTTATTATAATGGCGGCGAAGATGGCTTTATTGACTACAGCTTGTCTGCATCTGCTGAATTAGACGAAACTTCTGACAATGGCGATACAGCAGGACAAGTATTCACGGGTGATGCAGAACACAACACTTTTACTGGTACAGAATACAACGACACTATTACTGGTGGTGCTGGAAATGATTATTTAACTGGTGGTGCTGGAGACGATTATTTGGTTGGCTCTAATGCTAATGCACTGGGTTCTGGAGAATATGATGTAGTTGCGGGTGGAGAAGGTGCAGATACCTTTGTAATTGGCGATAGCGTCCAAGCATATTACCAAGACCATGCTTATAGTGATTATGTATCCATTACTGACTTCAACTGGGCTGAAGGAGATAAAATCGTCGCTTACGGCGTGGCAGAAGACTATCATACTTCTGAGTATAACGGTGGTACTGATATTTACTATCAAGGTGATTTGGTCGCACACACTGAAAATACTACTGATGTGATTGTTTCTTTCGACTTCACTTTTGTGTAAACAAATCTTTGATTCTCGGTTGCAGTAACTATGAGTTTTCTCTCAACTCAATCTAAAATTCAATCTAAAATTCAATTAAACAATGTCAACCATGTAGCTAAAATTTACTGCCCCCGATGATTTGTACGTTCTTGTTAAATAGACCTCACAGTGAAAGCTGTGGGGTCTATTTGTTTTTAGTCTGGATTTCAATTTAAAACGGTATGACTTTATCTAAACCTCGTCTACATAGAAAACCGTAGTTTCTTTATCACGGATGTACTTATTGCACTTCAAACTAGATGCGGTTTAAATAGTGCTACCTTTTTGTTTTTTAGACTCAATATCTTACTCTTGTCCACTCTGTACATTTCCAAACAAAGACAAAGCACATCCCCGAAACAATAGCACCAATTGACCACTTAACCGTAGTTTTTACTAGGGTCATTGTTTGTCGATTGAATTTAGATGTTAGCTCTTTTTTTACTTTTGCTTGCTTTTGTTTGGCTTCATCTATTAATTTGGTTTTTAGCTGTTGTGCCGAAGCAATATCTGAATTGCCAGCATCTTGATATTCTTGCAAGAGAATATTTAGTTGTTCTGGAGTAGCTTGTTTTAGTTGTTGGGAGTACTGTTGAACCTGTGAGTTTTGTAAGTCTGCTTGAGATACTATTTGGGCTTTTCCTCCACGATGAAGACGAAAGGCATTACCAATAAAGTCAGGCGTAACTAATAAGTAGCTAATACCCACAATTAGAACAAACCAGGATAAAAAAGATAGTAGTTTAAATTCCTTTGGCTTGATTAAATCTTGGTCGCGACGATAGAAAATTAGTAAAAATCCTAATAAAAGTCCCCATACTTGTTCTATTAATTGACCTGCTGTATTGTATGCCCAGCTCGGTTGGAAAATTTGTGAAGAAGCAACCAAAAAGCCGTATTCTAATAAGATCAAAAATAAAATAACATAGCCAATTGCATTAATAATGCGTGTGGACTGGTGTTCGACTGCTATGCTAACTCTCTTCGACTCTAGAGTTTTTTCTGAGCTGGATTGAAAGCTTTGGCGTAGTCGCCAGAGACGATATTTAAGCATAAGAATCAAATTGTTGATTAGAGATAATTCTGGTATTTTTATAGCCCAGAAAAATATCATCAGCAATTCAATTTGTAAGGTAGATTACTTAAGAGAAATATATCTAAACATTAGCCAAGTAAATTATTTAATGTCTCAATTTTCTTGTTTGTATAAGTCGAATTTTATTTGAAAATAATCTTTAATTGTTATTTTAATTGTGTCTAAAATTGAATTTAGTTTTAAAGAATAATTCCCAAGATAATTCTTAGCTTTGATCGCAGAAGACTGGACAATGGTCTTTTTGAGTGTTAAGTTTTGCGGTTGGTTACGATTATCAGAAAATTGACAATAGGCATCTGATGAGTTATACAGTTGTCCGTTAGTAATCGTAAATTTGCTCCAAAACATATAACCCTAGAAGATGATTAAAGTAGATGAGGCTCAAACTGCTCTAGAACAAGCTATTAGTTATTGGCAGGCAAAAGAATGGAAATTGACTATTCAAGCCTGTGCTAAAGCTTTAGCTTTGGATCAGAATTTAGCTCAAGCTCATAAACTGATGGGAGATGCGCTACAAAAGACAGGTAAGAAAAAAGAAGCGATCGGCTATTATAAACAGGCGATCGCAATTCAGCCTAATTTTGCTAAAGTTTATGTTAATTTGGGTTCTCTCTACGCTAATCAAAAGCAATGGCAGGAAGCTGTAGACTCTTATCGACAGGCTCTAAAAGTAGACCCTGAGTTACTGGCGGTACACGAGCATTTGGCAAGAATTTTATTGTTACAGCAGCAGCAACCCGAAGTATCAGTTGAACCTAGCACTGCTAGGTTAACGGTTGAAGACTATCTGCACCAGGGTAAGCTTTTTAAGCTTCAAGGGAAGCTAGAAGATGCCTTGGCGCAATATCATTTGGCGGCTAAAGTCGCGCCCCAAGAAATAAAGGTCTATCGAGAAATTGTAGATGTAAGTGAAAGGCTGGGGATGTGGCAAGATGCTGCTAAGTATTGTCGTCTTATCTTGCAGCTATCCAATTCTAGTGGTGTTTCGGTTTCTTCGCCTCAACAAGCTTTGTTATCAAGCTCTGCCAATCAATCGCCTTTATTACGACAGTCACAGGATAGTCAAAAGCTCAATTCTACTGACTATTTAGATCTAGCTCAAAACTCAATCAAGGAGAAAAAGTATAAGGCGGCAATTACTTACTATCATCGCGCCATTGAAAAACAGCCAGATTCAATTGAGGCTTATTTGGGCTGGGGAGAATTGTTAAGCAGATTGGGGGCAAGAGAACAAGGAATTGCCTGTTATCTTCAAGCTTTAAAACAGGTACAGGATAACCCAGAGATATACTACCGCTTGGGTAATCTTTATCAAAAAGAGTCAAAATGGTCTCAAGCCGCTGTCTGTTACCAAAAAGCGACTCAATATGCCGAAAACTATGCAGAAGCTCATCATGAGCTGGGGGAAGTTTTAAGCCATCTCGAACAATGGTCAGATGCAGTAGTTTCCTATCGTCAAGCGATTACGTATAATCCAAATTTTTCTTGGTCATACAATAATTTGGGGTACGCTTTGATTCAGCTTGGTCAATGGCAAGAAGCAATTCCCATATATCAAAAAGCGATCGAACTTAAGCCTGATTTTCCTTGGTCTTACTATAATTTGGCAGAAGCCTATAGCATGCTAAACAAGTGGTCGGATGCTACAAAATTATACGAGCAGACGCTCCAAATACAGTCAGATTTGCCTCACCTACAGCAGAAATTAGGCAATGCCCTATATCGACGGGGACACAATGACTTAGACCGAGCTTTGAAGCATTTAATGTTGGCAATCGAACAAGAGCCTTATGAACTTTTAGCCTATCATCAAGCGATCGCTATTGATAAGACTAATGTGGAAATATATTTAAAGTTGGGAGATATTTTAGTCGAGCAAGGACAGATAGATGAGAGTGTTGTTACTTATCAAATGGCTTTGCAGGTTCATCCCAATCACCCTGATATAACTGCTCGTTTGCAGAAATTTTTGCAAAAAAAAACCCTGATAGCCAGTTAGAAGCTTTTGTTAGCCATGATTATGGTGGGTATGATATTTCTACTGCTGAATTATATTATTCTCAGGAGGCAAACTTTACCTCGCAGTAACTCTCCCTTGGTTTCAATTATCATTCCTGTATATAATCAGCTTAACTATACTCTGAGATGTTTAAAAGCGATCGCATCTAATTTGAGTGATACTGTGCCAGTAGAGATTATTTTGGTTAATGATTGCTCTACAGATGATACTCAAAATATTCTAAACTCGATTACTCCCCTTACCTTGATTGAGAATAGGGTTAACAGGGGCTTTATTTATTCTTGCAATCATGGTGCATCTTTTGCCACAGGGAAATATCTTTATTTCCTCAACAATGATACAGAAATTAGACCTAACTGTATTGAAAGTTTAGTTGAGGTATTGGCTCAACCCCAAGTAGGTGCAGTAGGCTCAAAACTAGTTTATCCCCAAGGAAGTTTACAAGAAGCTGGGGGAATTGTTTGGGAAGACGCTAACGCCTGGAATTATGGCAGACACAATAATCCTGCTGCGCCTGAATATAATTATTTGCGTCCAGTAGACTATTGTTCGGGAGCTAGCTTGATGGTGCTTAAAGCTGCTTTTATGGAGCTAAATGGCTTTGAAAAGGATTTTTCTCCTGCTTACTATGAGGATACGGATTTATGCTTTGGTTTGCGCCATAAACTAGGGTTAGAGGTAATGTATCAACCCAAATCTGAAGTAGTTCACTACGAAGGAATTAGTTCGGGTACTTCTATTGTGGCAGGAATCAAGCAGTATCAAGTATTAAATGCGGGTAAGTTTGAGCAAAAATGGCAGCATTTACTTGATAGTTATCCTGCAAATATTGGCATGGCAAATACACCATTTGCTAGTCGAAAGTTTTTGGGAAATAAGACAGTATTGGTTATTGATAGCTACATGCCAAGCTATGACAAAGAGTCGGGTTCTCGTCGCTTATTTGAGATACTTAAAATATTCAAAGCTCTCAATTTTCATGTAATTTTTGCGGCGAATAATGGTTACAAAGAAGAACCCTATGTTTCGGTTTTACAAAATTTGCAAATAGAAGTTTTATATACTCAACGGGGTTATGGCGTAACTATCGAACAGCAAATTCAACAGCGACTAGCTTTAATAGACTTGGCTTGGATATGTCGTCCCGAACTGAATGAAAAATATCTTCCTTTGGTAAAACAAAATAACAAGATAAAAATTGTTTATGACACGATAGATTTACACTACCTAAGATTAAAAAGAGCTTGGGAATTAAGTATAGATCGAGGATGCAATAGTAGTCCTGGTTGGCAAGAAATGCAGGCTAAGGAATTGCATTTTGCCCATCAATCCGATTTGACTATTACTGTTACTTCAACCGAACAAAAAATATTACAATATCAGTCGGTAAAGAAAGTAGAAGTTATTCCTAATGTTCATCATCCCTATCAGGGAGATGTCCCAGATTTCACCAAGCGATCGGGAATATTATTTATTGGTGGGTATAATCACATTCCCAACGTTGATGGTGTCAAATGGCTTTGTCAAGAAATTATGCCTTTGGTATGGCAAAAACAACCCGACCTAAAAGTTACTTTGCTTGGTAGCAATCCTTCTGCTGAAGTTGAGTCTTTAGCTAGGGATCTGATTACAGTTACAGGATATATTGAAGATGTAACGCCCTATTTCTTGAGTCATAAATTAATTGTTTCCCCCTTGAGAAATCGAGCGGGGATGAAAGGAAAAATAGGTCAAAGATAAGAATATAGTATGCCAATTGTTTCTACTG
>CAKZYI010000221.1 GCA_937884735.1 uncultured Pleurocapsa sp. | reverse complement strand
TCCTGCCGGAGAGAGTCCTTTCCCCTTTCCTTCAGAGTAAGCCTTGCCTGGTCTGAGTGCTCTTCTCGCATGCTTTCCGGCCTCATAATTGAGCCCTGATACGCTGCGAGTTGATGGATCAGGCTTCCCCTCCTTGACTGCCTTCGCCCTCATTCTCCTTCATGATTTCGCCACATTCTTCCAACTGGAGCTGAGTGGGCCGTTTCTGGTAGGAGTGAAATGGTGGGCCCTCTGCAGGTGCGGTCCCAAGGGAGGGCAGAATATCGTGTGGGGAGGAAGAATGGTATGGAGGGAGAGGAAAAGGGAAGATTAGTTTTATCTAATTGGACGCGATCGCAAACAGCAGCCTTAACTCCAAAAAACTTGGCTGTATTTGACTTTAAGCCCGATCCTCAAGGAAATTTCCTGTTATTTTCTGCTGCCGATACTAGTCAGGGTAGGTCGGGGATTAGCAATCTCAAGCTATACAAAGTTTCTACTCAGTTGGATACTCAAAACAATACAGATTCGGAAATCAAGCTAATTTTAGATAGCCAAGAATATCAAAATAATAAGTTTGATATCTCTCAAGATGGTAAAACTATTGTGGTGCAAAGACTTAACCGCAATAATCCTAAAGATTATGGTTTGTGGAAGTTAGTCGACGGTCAATCGCCCGAATTAATCAGTAATGCTCAAGTTGGTGACTTCCTGATTACTCCCGATAGTCAGGCAGTAGCGGTAGCCCAGGGTGAAGGTATTGCTCTGTTACCTCTAGAAGCTCAAGCTAAACCTTTAGATTTTTTACCAAAATTTGGTCAGGTTCTGGATTTTACTGCCGATGGAACGGGAGCAGCTATGATTAATTACAATACCGACAGCGAGGAATTAAAATATACGCGATCGCTTTATTATGTTAACAATCAGGGAATACAAAAGGAACTGATAAATACTGATGGTTCGATACAAAATTGTCAGTTCGACCCCTTAGCCAAGCATTTATATTGTTGGCTAACTGAATTAGTTAAGGGAAAATTATATATTGAAAAACCCTATCTAGCTGAAATCAACCTGAAAACAGGCAAGATTCAAACTTTAGTTACCGTACCTAAATATCAAGAAAGTAAAATTAGCGTCGCCCCAGATGGATTAGGAATTCTGTTCGAGCGTAGCGCAGCCATGCCGTCAGGCTGATGTTCTTGGAGATAAGAAGAATAGTATCTGGTTGGCTATTCCTGCCACAGATTTAACCGATACAACTGCATCAAATGTCGAACAATTGCCCTTTCTAGGCTTTCATCCTCAATGGCTACCTTAAATCTAATCTTGTTTAATAAAAAATCTTTTACAATAGACGTTTGAGCCGCTTTCCATATGCCGATTCAACACCTTGATTTTCAAAATGTAACAGCTTATAGGGCTATTCGTCCATTATTCAATTCAAGTTATGAAGAGGAAAAAAAAAGACCATTATCAGACTTTTATGATTTACTTGTGTGCAATCCAAACCGCATCACATTTGGTGTTTTGGACATTGCTAAACTTGTAGCTATTGTTTGCGTGACACGCGATAAACGTAAAAAAGTCAATCATAAAGGAAGTATAAGCAGTATGTATGTCTCAGCAAGCCACCAAGGTCGAGGAATAGGCAAACAGTTGTTAACTCATACTCTTGAATTTGCCGATTTACAGGCGAAGCTTTCACAGTTAACGCTGGTAGTAAATGTCACAAATATTTCAGCTATTTCACTTTACCAGTCTTTTGGTTTTAAAATGTTTGGCATTGAACCATTTGCTGCCATCATAAATGGAGAGCCACAAAATCAAATGCATATGGTACGTCTTAAAAATGTTGCGCTTAATAAGACAGAATTAGCAGAGTAGAAACAAAAAGAACTGTCATAATTAAAAGCGATCGCCTGATATTTTTTCAAACAGTTATATAATGCGATCGTATTTATCCCATCCTTCGTCAATTTGAGACAGTAATAATAGAGATAACCAGATTAGTTTTAAAACTATGCCAACATTAGAAGAAATCAAACAAATGATCTTTCAGTTACCGATACAAGAACAAATAACACTAATAGGAGATTTAGAAGAAAAAATAGAAACCCTATCAATGATGCAACTAGCAGAAACTGCTTTTATCGAATGGAATGATGAGGAAGAAGATATCTATGATGCCTAAGCCTCAACCTGGAGAAATATGGCTAGTCCGATTCCCTTTTAGCGATCTGACTTCTGCTAAATTAAGACCTGCATTGATTCTAGCGATACATCGAGAAGAAGTAATTATTGTGGGAATATTTTCCAAAATTCCTACTGGTGATTTGCGAAATAGCTGGGTATTGATTCAAGATAGTGATGCTCAATTTTCACAAACAGACTTGAAGAAAACATCTTTGATTAGAGCCGATAAAATAGCCACAGTGAGTATATCTGTTTTTCAGAGAAAGTTAGGAAACTTATCGTCAGGTTTATCTATTAAAGTGCAAAAAGCTTTAAAAATCGCTTTAAATCTCGTTTAATATTATTTTTGATTGTTGCAGGCATAATTTTTGCAAAGCAGTTCAAAAGGGCGATCGCCTGAAATTTTTAAAACAGTTACGTAATGCGATCGCAACTTATTATGCAGAAGTTTTCATAAGTGAATAAGGTTTAATTAATATTTCTGCTGGAATTCCTAAATTTTGGTTTAAACGTCGAATTATTTCTAAAGTTAAAGGTTGTTGTTTGTTTAAAATTGCAGTTACCTTTTCTTTAGTGCCAATGTAATCTTCTAAATCCTGTTCGGACAATCCACGGGCTTATAAGTAATACAATATTGCTGAAATAGCATCTGGGGCTTCAATAGGATAATGTTTTTGTTCGTAGGCTTCGACTAATGTAGCTAAAATATCTAAGCGATCGCATTTCGCTGAATTCGTTTCGACATCAATTAGTTGTTCGATCTCTTTAAGTGCATTTTGATAATCTAATTCGGTTTTGATGGGACGTAATTCCATAGCTGTGATTCTTCAAATGGTCGCTGCATCTATTTTGTCGTATTCTTTATGTGTTCCAACAAAGCGAATAAAGATAATTCTGAAATAATGATATTTTCTTAAACGCTAATCAACCAAAACCTTTACCGCGCTTAGACTCCGACCAAATAATCAATTCTCCATCTTGTCCGCCAGCAGCCAACTGTTTGCCATCCTTACTCCAAGCCAGACAGGAAAAACCGCCTCTAGCACCTTCTAATACTTGTCCTACTTGTTTGGCTTTTGTCCACAGGCACAACCAACCATCATCCGCAGCAGAGGCTAATAATAAACTATGGGGATGAAACAGTAGGGCTTGAACTTTGCCCTCGTGCAAATCTAAAACGTTGGCATTCCAACCATCTTTATCGTCAGTTTCCTTTTTCCAGACGGCAATGCCTTCTATACTAGATGCTGCTA
>CAKZYI010000220.1 GCA_937884735.1 uncultured Pleurocapsa sp. | reverse complement strand
AAATTTGAATAAGATTAAATTAAACAGTACCGGAAGTCGCCAAGCAGTCATTTAGCTGTTGGCGGAGTTTATCGGTATCTAGATGACGACCGATAAAGACTAGCTGGTTAGCAGGAGGAGTAGACCAAGGTTCGGACTTAAGATCGCTGCGTTGTCCGCATAGTTGGAATATATGACGTAATTCACTCCCTGCAAACCAAATAATTCCTTTGGCGCGAAACACTTCTGAGGGAAGCTGATCGTTTAAAAACTTGTTAAACTTATAAACATCAAAGGGTTTATCGCTTTGAAATGACATTGGAACAAAACCATCAGCTTTTAAATGATGAGAATGATGATGTTTGTGATGTTGTTTTTCCTCAATATAACTATCTGCTGAAGTTAGACCCACATCTAAGATTAGCGGTAAAGGAACTTGTGCATAGTTAGTATGAATAATCCTAGGACTCTTTTTGATAGATGCAATGTGGGTTTCTAATCCTCGTAATTGTTCCTCGTCAACTAAATCAGTTTTATTCAACAATAAAATATCTGCAAAGGTAATCTGTTTGAAAGCTGCTTCGCTACTGAAATGCTCTGGAGTAAAGTTTTCTGCATCAATCAAAGTAATAACCGAGTCTAGGTGGGTAAACTCGCGAAAATCAGAACCAACAAAAGTCAGAATAATCGGCAAGGGATCAGCTACACCAGTGGTTTCGATAATCAAGCGATCTACTTTTTTTTCCCTCGCTAAGATTCGTATAACTGCTTCTATTAAACCTTCATTAATGGTGCAGCAAATACAGCCGTTGCTCAATTCCACCATGTCATCGTCATAGGAAACTAAAAGTTGAGAATCGATATTAATATCGCCAAACTCGTTTACTAATACTGCAACTTTATGGTTGAGGTCATTTTGCAGGATTTGATTGAGTAAGGTGGTTTTCCCGCTACCGAGAAAGCCTGTAATGATAGTGACTGGTAATCCTTGCTGGTTAATCTCTGACATACTGAAGAGAAGCAATTTGGTTTACAAATATTCATTATAACGATAATCGTTCTCAAAATAAAGCAAAAAGATTACAGGGATCGAAATAAAAAGCGATCGCATTACTATCATTAATTATAAAAATACAATTTATGTGGTTTGAGAAATTAATGGAATGGGAGTTTTTATTCAATACAATTTAACAGGAAGAGGTTGGGCAGAGTGTATTCTTGAAATTGACGATCAAAAAATAACTGTTACTGCTTCTTATTTATCAGATGCTTTAGCCGATCTGCTTGATGCAGTAGTAAGTATTGTTAGGGGAGCAAATGAAGCTAGAGCAAAATTTCAAGAAGAGCCTGGTGAATATAGATGGATTTTCACCCGTCTGCCACCAGATAAGTTGCGTATTTGTATCTTATGGTTTAGCAATACTTTTATTAGTACCAAACTAGATATAGAAGGCGAAAAAGCCTTTGAAACTGAATGCCGAATACGAACTTTTGCAGAGGCTATTTTATCTGCATCACAAAGAGTTTTAGAAGTAAATGGAATAGAAGGCTATCAAGAAAAGTGGGTTAATTATAAATTTCCAATTCAATTGCAGGCAAAACTCAAAAAAGCTTTGAAAAATAAATAGCGATCGCATCCAATTTTAAGCAGAGATCGCATTACTAAAATAAACAACGTTATTAAAGCGATCGCTCTTTACTTAGATAAGCATTAATTACAATACAAATAACAAAGGTTTTTAAATACCAAAAGTTAATATGTCACACCAAGAAATTAATATTGCAGCCCATACAAATGAAGAAGAAATCGTTAATCTTAATATTCCTACAGGTATCATAGATCGCGATGTTCAACTAAAAGTCTCTTTTGAGGTTGTAGAACAAGCAATACTACCAGTTCAGAAAAACAAAATGCGTGTTCCTGGCATAGACGAAGGACGCTTCATTGTTCCTGACGATTTTGACGATCCTCTTCCTGCCGATCTACTTGAAGCTTTTGAAGGAAAAGATTAGCAAAGTAATGCAGGTACTTTTAGATACAAATGCTTTTTTATGGTGGGTAACAAACGATCCTAAACTTTCTGCTAAAGTAAAGACTATTATTAGTAATCTTCAGTAATGATATCTTCTTCAGTACTGTTAGTGCTTGGGAAATTGTTATTAAAGCTCAAATTGGCAAGCTTCCTCTACCTGAAACTCCCGATATTTATATTCCCAGTCGTATCGCTCACTATGGTTTTCAAACACTTTCTATTGAAATGGTAGATGTATTGAGAATTTGGCAATTAGAAACCCAGCATAAAGATCCTTTTGATCGCTTATTGATTGCACAAAGTCAGAGGCACAACTTACCTGTATTAACGGCAGATAGTAAGTTTTCTTTGTATGATATCACTGTTATATAGTAGCGATCGCAGTAATTTCCCCTTGTCGCAATTGTTCCATATGCGATCTTTTGGCTACGGGTCGCGTAATCGCATTACTAAAAGAAATAATGTTATTAAGGCGATCGCCTTAGACTCCTGTTGCATTGCTAGTATTAATTACAATAAGGTCACACTGATATAAATTTTGAAGCAAAATTCATGCCAGGAATTATTGAATCATACATTCATACTGGAAACAGTATTGGAGTATTGGTAGAAGTTGGATGTCAAAGTAATATAGGAGCTAGAACATCAGAATTGAAATCTCTAGCAAAAAATATTGCTATGCAAATTGCTGCGTGTCCAGAAATTAAGTACATAAGAATAGCTGACATTCCAACTGAAATTACTAAGTCGATCGAGACTACTGAAATGAGTCGCAAAGATCTAAGCAAGAAACCCGCAAATATCAGAAATAAGGTAGTTCGGGAACGGATTGAAAGTCGGCTCAAAGAAATATGTTTGCTAGAGAGAGACTATATTCGAGAACAAGAAATCACCGTGCAAGATTTAATTAAACTGCACGATGCTCAATTATCTGAAGACATACAAGTCCGTCGCTTTGTTCGCTTCCAGGTAGATGAATCTGAAAATCCACTTCCACCCGATTCAGATTGGGGAGTGCCTAACAAACCCCTACCAAACTCACCCGATCCATTAATATCTGAAGCAGAGTTTGAGTAAATTGACTTTTGGCGTATCAATTAAGCTAATTACTATAAGTCAAAATAGGTTGAGAATGCAATTGCAATAGAAAAGAAACAATATCATTTCTGGCGATCTCTTAAAAGTAGAGCATACCGCTTGTGAAAGAAAATAATATAAGCAACGTCTAAGCTTCTTCAAAAGTGCGATTGCGCTGATGACGGGATTTTCGCCAAGCGTCGATCGCCAAACTAATAAGATAAGTAACCGCAGCACAGAGTACGATGGTCGCTCCAGAAGTAAAATTGAGAATGTAGGAAAGTGCTAAACCTACGGTAGTAAAAACCATGCACAGACCAATAGCTAGCAAAATCGTTTTTTTCATGTCTTTAACATAAAGATTGGCGATCGCAGCAGGCATAGACAGCAAGGCAATTAGTAGAATCACTCCCGCGACTCGCATTAGCATCGCCGTGGTTAAGGCGATAATTACCATCAACATTAAATATAGAGTATCCACTGGCACATTACGAACCGTGGCAAAAGTATCGTCAAAGGAAATAGCTAATAGCTCTTTGTAGAATGCCACCACCAGCAAAACGATCGTGATATCTAAAAGCCACATGAGCCACAAATCTAGCCGAGGAACAGCCAAAATACACCCAAAGAGATAGCTGGTTAAATCCGCCTTGTATCCTTCGCTCAGATCGATAAAAATTACCCCAATAGCCATACCGATCGACCACAACATACCAATAACGGTATCTTCTCGCAGTTGAGTTTTACGCTGCACCCAACCCATACCCGTTGCTGCTGCCACACTAAAAGCGATCGCTCCTAATACGGGATTGAAGCGAAAGAAAAAACCCAGCCCAACTCCTCCATAGGCTGCATGGGCTATTCCTCCTGCAATAAATACGATGCGATTGCCGACAACAAAAGTGCCAATAATTCCACTGGCAATACTTACTAGCAGTCCAGCTAGCAGCGCATTTTGCATAAATTCTTGCTCTAAGGCTTCTAACATCTTCTATTCTTCTGTATTGTGTGGGTTTAGAATGCGCTGGGGAATATTACTATGAACTACTTGTGACCTGGTACTGCCATAGGCTTGCTCTAACATCCGATCGGTTATTTGGCGATCGCCGTGATAATAAAGTTTTTGATTCAAACACCCTACAGTTTTAACCTGAGACGAAATAGCTCCAATATCGTGGGAGATGGTTAAAATCGTCACATAGCTATTAATTTCCTCTAGCAGCTTGTAAATTGTTGCCGATGCTCGACTATCTAAACTAGCAGTCGGTTCGTCTAACAGTAAAATACGCGGCTCTGTGGCTAAGGCTCTGGCAAGATATACTCGTTGTAGCTGTCCCCCAGAAAGTTCGCTCACCGAACGATGGCGAAGATCGACTAGGTCTACCTGTTGTAGAGCCTGTTCCACCTTTTCATCATCTTGTCGATTAAAACGGCTTAAAAGACGGCGTTTTCCCAAGCGTCCCATCCGCACCACATCCCAAACATCGATGGGAAAACTGCGATCAAAGGTAATTATTTGTGGAACATAGCCAATATATCGACGACCTCTCTTGGCTTCAAGACCTAAAATTTTGACCTGTCCTCGTTGAGGTGGTAGTAGTCCCAGCAATACCTTAAACAGTGTTGTTTTACCACCGCCATTAGGACCGATGATGCCGATGTAG
Source organism: uncultured Pleurocapsa sp. (assembly GCA_937884735.1). GTDB lineage: Bacteria > Cyanobacteriota > Cyanobacteriia > Cyanobacteriales > Xenococcaceae > Waterburya. The sequence continues at coordinate 1,550 of CAKZYI010000220.1, read as the reverse complement.
TCTAGTTCGCGAACGGAAAAATTGATCGCCTGCAACACATCATTCTGCTCGTAGCCTGCCCAAAGATTTTTAACTTCGATTACCAGATCGGATGTCATTTCATTTATACGGTTAAACCGCACCGAGGTCATTTATCATTGAGCAGCTATCATTTATCAATGTTTAATATTTAATGATAAATGTTTAATGTTTACTTAGACTCATTAGCTTAGAACTTGCTCAAAAGTTTCGGAAACTTTACGCATATTACTCAACCAGTCTTCTGCCAGGGGGTCGATTAAGATTACTTCGCCACTAATTTCATTAGCAATGGTTTTAGCAGATCTAGTGCTGAATTGAGGCTGTGCAAAAATTACCTCAATATCTTCTGCTTCAGCTTCTTTAATCAGTAGAGACATTTCCGCAGCACTCGGCTCATTTCCGCCAACTTCAATCGGAATCATTTCTAGGTCATAGGCATCTGCAAAGTATCCCCAGGCAGGATGAAAGACCATAAAGGTTCGGTCTTCAATATTAGCGAGGCTGGCTTCTATGTCTTGATTAAGCTGTTCGATCTCGGCGATAAATGCTGTCAAATTCTCCTGATACCTTGGCTGGTTTTGCGGATCTAGCTCTACTAGGGCGTTGTAAATTGTCTGGGCTTGTTCTTTAACTAGGGGAGGAGATAGCCAAATATGAGGATCGGGATTAGCACCAGTCTCAGCTTCTGCTTCATCATGTCCGTGTTCGCCTTCTTCCCCGTGGTGATGGTGATGGTCAAAAGCCATCGGCATTCGGTTGATATCTTGGGTTAAATCTATTACCTGTAAATCGGAATTAGCCGAACTAATGCGCTCCCACCAAGCGTTCTCGAAGGGTACGTGGATGCGGACATAGGCATCGGCATTACTCAAACTTTGAAGTTGCTGAGGTTTGGGTTCGTAGGTAGCAGGACTTGCCCCTGACGGTAAGAGAATATTAACGTTAACGCGATCGCCACCAATCCGCTCCACAAAGTATTTTTGCAGGGGAATACTTACCATTACCTCTAATTGTGCTTCTGTCGCTTCAACATTTGAGGCTCGATCGGCTTCAGACGCAGTTGATTCAATTGGAGCTTCGCTTACCTCAGAAGAGTTACACCCGACTATCGGTGTAATCCCCAATGCTAGAGCAATGACAAATAGGAAACGATAATTGGACATTGGTTGTTAAGGCTGCATCAAAAATGCACCGAAGAATAAAAGTAATAATAATTATCATTATCATAATATCAGAGAAGTAGAACTTTAACGATTAGCGGCTTACTCTTGCTGTTGCCAAAAATTTATGATGATAATGATAATCACACTCACTAGCTGTCACTGTAAATTCGTTTTATGGATACATCGATACAAGGCATTCCCGTTAGCATCATTACAGGATTCTTAGGTAGCGGAAAAACTACTCTGCTCAACCATATACTGACTCAGCAGCAAGGATTGAAAGTAGCGGTATTAGTCAATGAATTTGGCGAAATTGGTATTGACAATGAATTAATTATAAAGAGTGATGATGACATCGTAGAGCTG
>CAKZYI010000219.1 GCA_937884735.1 uncultured Pleurocapsa sp. | reverse complement strand
TGCTGTTGCCAAAGTTAGTTGCCAATCTTTATTATAATTCTTGGATATCAATTTTCAATTAAAAAAAGCAGGGTCATTTTCTACCTTGCTTTTTTTTGTGTTCTATTTAAAAAAGATTCTACTAAACCAACTTTTCAACATCAATAAGTCAATATTCGCCTGGTTTAGCTAAACTCTCAATTTTAGTTTATTCGGCTTTAAATAACAGCTTAACCGTTCCTACTGGGCCTTTACGGGGTTTGTCAATACTAACTTCAGTAATACCTCGATCGGGAGTGTCAGGATTGTAGTATTCGTTACGATATATCATCATCACCAAATCCGCGTCCTGTTCGATACTGCCACTTTCTCTCAAATCTGATAACATTGGACGCTTATTAGTTCGTTGCTCTACTCCACGACTCAACTGAGACAAAGCCACAATAGGAACGTTCAACTCTCTAGCTAAACCTTTTAAACTCCGCGTCATTTTTGATAGTTGCTGTACACGGTTATCGTTGTCGCCCCCTTCCATTAACTGTAGATAGTCAATCATGACCAAGCCCAAAGGATCTTTAGTTTGTGCTTGAAGACGGCGGACTTGCGATCGCATTTGCATCACGGTTAGATTAGCCGTATCGTCAATATATATGGGCAATTCTGATAAACTTTCTACTCCTCCAATCAACTGCTCAAATTCATTTTGAGCGATTCTACCCGATCGCAATCTGTTACTTGGAATTCGCGCTTCACTAGATAATAATCTTTGGGTTAATTGTTCCCGTGACATCTCCAAACTAAATACAGCTACAGGTAATTTAGAATCCTTAGCGATATTGGAAGCAACGCAAAGAGAAAACGCTGTATTATGAACACAAATGTCGTTAGCAACAAAATTATGGCTATTAGGAATAGTTAAGTCATAAACCTGCTGTTTTCCAACATATTCTATGCTAACTATTTCATCCCAGTAAATTTCGCTGGCTGCCAGATTTTGTAGAGGAATATCCTCTAAAGCATAAGCTAGCTTAAATAGTCTTTCTCTAGATAAAGGTCGTTTCTCTGGATGAATATTGCTATGATCTTCAATTCCTGCACGTTTAGCTAAAGATGTCCATGCTTCTTTGCCACGACGTTGATTTAATTCATGCCATATTTCGATTGGAATTAAATCCTTGTTAGTTCGATATTCTCTTTTAGATATTACTTGACGAATATTTTCTATCGCTTCTTCCTTGCCAAAAATGCCAATGTCATCAATAAAATTCTTAATAGATTCGGCATCAGTGATATCTAACTGCCAAATTTGTCTGCGATCGCTTTTATATTTAACAGAGCGATCTTTTAGGCTTGCAATTATTCTAAATCTCAACAGCAAATGCTGTATTTGCCTAGCTAGCTCCTCGCTAACGGTAGCATAGCCAATTTTTGACTGTCCGCTACTTAATACACTTGCCCAACCGTCTGTAGCAAACAAACGATTGAGAAATAGAGCAATTAAATGGGGCTGTAGTGCAAATACAAATTGGGGAATACTTTTATTTTGAGCATTTTCACTCAATAAATCAAAGTTAATAAAATCTTTTTCTACAACTTTATGGCTTTGCCCTGAAAGATTTTTTCCGCTTCGCTTTACATCCGCGAAGGATCTTTCAAAATCATCTCGTAGTTTTGAATTACTATTGGTGAATTCAGGACAGGTTTTGGTCAAACAACCATCGCCGATCAAATATCCTAATAATTTAACTTTTGCTTCGGAGATGATTTTATTACTAAATACCTTAACCTGTCGGGGAACAGCAATTTTATTGCCTACTTGCAATAGTCCTAAGCTACGCCATCCTTGAATGGTTAAAAAAGGATGAGTGATAGTAGTCTCGATTTTTCTACCCAAACGAGTTTTTACTTCGTAAGTAGGTTTGATACCATCATCAACAAACGCTGATGGTATTGTCCAATTGAATTTCCAATTAGATTGCAAAGTTAAGAGGGAATCTTGACGGCGATGATAAATCTCTTCAATAGTTCTGATACTTCCATCTTGACAAACTAATTCAGAGTTAGCTGCTAAACATTTCCCCATTGATGGTCTACCAGCAATAATAATCAGGTCAGAACGACTAAAGCCGCTAGTCATAGCGTCTAAATCGTAGTATCCCGTCGGAACTCCTGGTAAAGCGGTTTCCTGGTGCAGTTCTTCGATAGTATTAAAAGTATTTACCAAAGTTTCCGCAATAGGGACTAAACCCTCTTGGGGACTTTCTTGGGTTAGACGGAAGATTTTTTGTTCGGCAGAATCTAAAACAACTTCTAATTCCGTAGCGTTATCGTAGCCAAGATCGACAATTTCGTGTCCAGAAGTGATTAACTGACGACGGATGTATTTCTCCATAATCAGATTGGCATAGCGATCAATGTTGACTGCTGATACAGTACGATTGAGTAACTGTGCTAACTTAGCCGTACCTCCCACCTGCTCTAGTAAATCGCGATCGCTTAGATAGGTACTAACAGATATAAAATCCGTGGGCTTACCCTTGCCATTAAGACTCAATGCCGCCTGATATATCTCTTGATGAGCTTTGACATAAAAAGCGTTTTTAACTACCAATTCTCCTACTCTGGTGATTGCTTCAGGATCGAATAAAATTCCGCCCAAGATTGCTTCTTCAGCCTCAATACTAGCTGGAGGTATGTTATTGATTACTTCCATTAATAGCCTTGGATTATTACGAGTTGACCATAGAACAAATATTCTACTTTACTATCTGATTTTACATAAAAATATATAATCAAAAATTTAAAATGGGGATTCGGGAACTTTCACTATTAAAAAATTTTTCCAGGGTGAGTATATCTCACAAAAGCGATCGCTCGAATATTTGTTTAAAATAAAAAAGGACAATGGCTTATAATCTGACAATTGTATGATTAAAGCGATCGCCAAGACTCAAAACTAAACATTTCAGCAAAGTAAACATGAGTCGCACTTTCTAAAATGAAATTAAGTTAAATAGAAATATAAGCTTGCTTGCTGTTAAATGATAGATGGTAAACGATCGATGACAAATGAAATGACAACGAATACTCCAGCTCAAGTCTCCACTAGTATGGATGTGGCAAAAAAAGGTTTACCCGTCACCATCATTACTGGTTTTCTGGGTAGCGGTAAAACTACCTTGCTAAATCACATTTTGACCAATCAAGAAGGGATCAAAACCGCTGTTTTGGTTAATGAATTTGGCGAAATTGGTATTGATAACGAGTTAATTGTTGCTACCGATGAAAGCATGGTGGAATTAAACAATGGCTGTATTTGCTGCACCATCAATGAAGATTTAGTAAATGCTGTTTACAAGATCTTAGAAAGAGAAGAAAAGGTTGATTATTTAGTAGTTGAAACAACTGGTTTAGCCGATCCTCTTCCCGTAGCTTTGACTTTCTTGGGTACGGAGTTACGAGAAATGACTCGTCTTGATTCTATTGTCACAATGGTAGATTGCGCCAACTTCAGTATCGATTTGTTTAATAGCGAAGCAGCAGTCAGTCAAATTCAATATGGCGATGTGATTGTCCTCAATAAAACTGACTTGGTTGAAGAAGCAGATGTAAATGCTTTGGAAGTTAGAGTTAGAGACATGA
>CAKZYI010000218.1 GCA_937884735.1 uncultured Pleurocapsa sp. | reverse complement strand
GCTAGGGTCTGGTGCGTGCTCTACGCTATCGTAGAAAGTTGGTGTTACTTGGTTTTCGGTTGCCGATACGCCATAACCAGCACCCCCTTCTAGGAAAAATGTAACCTCTTCTGGCCCATCGGTTTCAGGACTCGGTTCTAAACCGTTTGGGCCAGGTTCTACCAATTCTCCTCTTTGAGGCGTTCTGAGATTTAATGGAATGGTAGCGACTGGCTCAAACAGCCTTACCTGAAACCCAGTTGCTCTGCCCGTGTTATCGGTAACAATATCAACGAACTGATTGCCAGGAATAAAAGGCGGATTAGCTAGGGTGCGAACGCTGAAGTAATCTCGAAGATAGCTATCGCTGTTAACAGTGACTAAAATACCTTCTTCAGGAATCTCGCCCTCAGCCGTCACCACCAAATTTAAGATTAAGCCTTGCCGAGGAAATCCTTCTATCAAGCTACCGCCAATAACATCATCACGATTGATTTCACCAGCTAAAACGGCTGGATCGTCAAAACTGGCATAGGTCGCAGCAGTGAAGTTTAAGGAAACAGTCGGTTCGTTCCCCTGGGACAAATCAACGGTTTCAGGCGGTGTGCTATTGCTGCGATCTCTTTGTTCGGCTAAGAGAACGGGGTTCTCGGGATTGAGCGTGAACTTTAATTCGTATTCGGCTGAGCCTGGATAATCGGTATACGACTGTCCATCTCCAGTGCCAGGCACCAGAGGATCGTAAGCTAGTCCATCCCAAAGTTCAGGTGCGCCTATTCTTTGGGTTGTGCCGTTGCGAAATTGGCTAATCCCTGCATAGTAAGTGCCATCAGCAGGGGCTTCAAATTCGAGATAAGCATCTCTAGAGACAAAAAGTTCTCCTGGGGCTTGTCCGATGCCATTTGCAGCGAGTTCATTGCCCTCAGCATCAAACAACCTGAGAGTCATGTATGCGCCGAAGGGGCCATCTTCTGGAAAATCAATAATGGCAGGATTGTTTCTAAACAAACTGTCATTGTCAATCGCGATGACATCGCCTGCTTGAAGATCGAATTTATAGAAATCTACGTCCTCACTTTGATCGATGTAAGTGAAGCTACCGTCTGCATTTTGATAGCGATTGCCGATACTAAATCCGAGGGTGTCATTGATGGTAACTTCTGGATTGTCAGGGCTAAGTTCGATGTCTGTTGCTAGCGGAATAATGTCGTTGCGGTTACTTGTATTAATGGGAAGCTCATCCGCCGTATCGACTAGCGTAAATTCACCACTGTTAAAGTCCGAGTTCACCTCATAACCATCACCTGCTTCCAAACTAAAGCTGGCAGTTTCTAACTCCTCAGTTTCTCCATCAGAAGCAACAGGAAGATCGACTAAAACTGTAAAATCCGTGAGGCGAATATCAAAACCATCTTCACGAACATCAACAATTTCTCCACCTTCAGAGACATTAATGCTATCTAGGTCAAATTCACTCAGATTGGGCGCACTGACGGAAACTACTAGACCGTCTTCGGGTATAGTAGCTCCCGTGACGTTAAATACGTGGGCGGATACTGTCCCGTCTGCTTCGACTAGAAAGTCAGACCCCGTATTGAGACTAACTAGCGGTAAACCCGATGCTGGTGGTTCATCTGGGGTTTCGGTGGGAGGTTCGGGAGTTTCGGTAAGCTGACTCTCTTCATCGGCAAAGATTACCGTCGTAGATGCGGAATCGGGGTCAATTGTATAATCCCCTAAAGTTCCCACATCTGCTAAATCTTCTTCTGCTACTTCCCCTGGTGCAACTAGAGAAAAGTTAGCTTCTACTAATCCATCAAAGGTTTCGGGTAAAGTAGTATCTGGTTCGTCGTTATCAAAAACATTTATCGTAAAACTAGCAGATGTTGCCCCTTCATCGATAGTTAAGAAAAAGCCCGAATTATCAAAGCTTGTACCCAGTAGATTGGGATTAATATTTTCTACCGTAGGATTAAAAGCAAACTGGGGTAAATCTAGGCGACTGACAATTTGTTCGATATCACTATCGACAAAGACTTTTAAACCACCTTCTGGTGCTGCCTCGTCCAGCTCAAAATTAACGGTTAAAGAGCTTCCAAGCTCTTCGATCAGGGCGTTTTGTTCACCTTCGTAATTAGTAGAGGTGGAAATACCAATTTGTGTCATGTCGTTAAAAATGCCTTTTTTGATAGGTTGTAAAATATTGAGACTATTGAGACACCACTTCAAAAATCAACGTTTGTTTCTCGACTTTTTCGTAAGAGAAATTAATTTAGTAAGTAGTTGTAAAAATAATTCAAATGCGAACAAGCTAGTGAGTTGCTAGGTGAAATCGTCTGCCAGAAAATACAGCTTAAATTAGATGATAAGTAGAAAAGCTTGCAAACACTGCTCAAAATAAACGTGAAAATAGAAGCTCAAAGTTTATTTTCTTTATTGCGAATGAGACTCAATATTTATTTCACAGTCAACATACTACGAATTAATACTTTCCAGACGCAAAACACCTTATAGAAAAGAAAAAACACCGTCTGGAAAAGAAAAAGCTAGAATGAAGTTAATTTTGATTAACATCGTTGACAGATTAAAACAATGCAATAGCGAGCGACTACTTTTTATCCATTTGCTGTCTACAACGCCTTTTTAGCTTATAGATGTTAGCATCCTAGCTGCCTGTGGCTGTAAAAATTCTGACTTGTGACTTTATAAAAGCTTTTACTCTCTAACTTTTTTTGTTACCCGATATCTTTTCTTGATATGACTATTTATCTGACTGAACATGAATATTATGAGCAATTTCAGGAAGCAGATAAGGAACAATTGCATCTCGATCTGTCAGATAAGCTGGATGTTACCTTGAAGTCTAATGGACGAGTCGCACAAGGATGGATGCGACGTATTCAGTTGAGAGAGTGACTATTTTTTCAGATTGAGAAATCGCAATATCGGGATCGACTTCTGTTGACCAGTCCCGAAGGGAATAGGCTTTTAAAGTGGCATTTTTTGCTTTCGGGAAAACAGCAAAGCATTCATGGTTTTTCTCATAAGAAAATCAGTTTTTTGCTGGGTGCAGGGCGACATGTTGTTTACGGCAGCGGCTTAACTGAGGCTATTGAGGATTGTTCGGAGAGCGAACCAATCCTTGAAGTTACAATTGGTATGCAGCCAGAAATGTTACGTTCTTTCGTTAGCGATCCATCAGGAGAATTGCCAAAAGTTTTCAATCATCTAGTTAGACCATTCGATCGCGAATGCTATAAGCGAGATGGAGAAACATCAGCAATGGTAAACGTCATCTTACAGCAAATTCTTCAATGCTCTTACCAAGGTCTGACCAAGCGAATGTACTTAGAAGGTAAAGCAGCAGAATTGATGGCATTAATGCTGGAGGAAGAAGCAGCAGTACAGCAGGGAGAGTTTAAAACTTGTTTGCTACAGTCAGATCGGTTAGACCGCATTTATTATGCTAGAGAAATCTTATTAAAAAACTTAAGTAATCCACCATCATTGATGGAGTTAGCTCGCCAAGTAGGAATGTGCGATTACAATCTAAAACGGGGTTTTAAAGAAGTGTTTGGTACTACCGTATTTGGTTATTTGCGCGATCGCCGTTTAGAAAGAGCATCGGCATTACTCTTAGACCAAAATATGACTGTTGCCTCTATTGCTCGTAACGTCGGTTACACCTGTCCTACCTCTTTCACTACTGCTTTTAAACGGAGGTATGGAGTCAGCCCTAAAGTGTATCAAATTTCAGCGCGTAAGCGATCGAAGAAATGACTACTATATTAATCATTTACTTGTCTCTCTCAATAGAATAAAGCTGAGACATTTTAAAACCAAGAATCCCGACCAGCAGCATAACAATGGCACTTAAGACATAAAGCATGGCAATACCCGCCCCTGCACCCTTACCAAAGATAGGCGAGAATACAAACTGCAAGAGACTAGGAGAGTTCATCGCTGGTTCAAAAAAGCGATCGCTCAACACTCCAGCCAACAGCATTATGGGCATACTAATCAAGTCATAAACCAAAAAATGAGCGGCAAACACCCGTCCCTGATATTTAGCTGGTGTCCCTGCTATCCACAGTGCCGTTTCCGAACTATCGGTCAAAGGAAAATTGAAAGAAGAGCAAAACTGAGCGGGTAGCCAGACAAATAAATTTTGTCCCAAGCCAAACACTATTTTTACTAACCCAATCCCCATAAATCCAGTTAGCATCCCTCGTACATTACTCCGAAAACCACCCCAAATACTAACTACAATAGCTCCTGTAATACCGCCAAAACCAGCCAGGGTCACAACTGCTGCCAAAGCTTGAGAGCTACTATCAGTGCGGGCTAAAATCATCGGGTCGTAAATTGTATCGCTTAGATTAAGAGCCTCCCGAAATATAGTAGTTACAATTAAAAGCGATCGCAAACCAGGAGACTGCCAAAGATAGCGTATACCAAAAGTCATCTCTGACCACAGTACCTTAACTCTACTTACTAATTTTTCTTTTGTGACTTGGGGACGCGCTCTGGAGAGCGCCGACAGCTCCGCTGGCGGAGTGCCGTAGGCACT
>CAKZYI010000217.1 GCA_937884735.1 uncultured Pleurocapsa sp. | reverse complement strand
GAACGAGTTGACTTTAGTGAAGAAAAAGAAGATAAAGGCTATGTATTCTTAGAAATTGAATTCCGAAAAGTTGACTGGCAATTCTGTCAAGTACCAGCCCGTCCTTTTCTGACTATTGAGTTAGATGTATCCGAAAAAGATGAACCTTTAGAAGAAGTATTAAAAGCGAACGCCAAACAAAAAATTGCAGATAAAGTGGTGCGGTTAATTTATAAATTGCGATCGCAACAGTTAGACCTAATCAACACAGCAGCTATAGATAAAGCCTTAAAATCTGCCCATAGCCACAGCATTCGTCCTGAATTAGTTAGTCAGTTAGCCCGTCCCCGCTTACCAGAATTGGGTGTAGGAAATACTTTAAATCCTATGGAAGCACTAACAACCTATCTAAACAATCGAGAAGATTTAAAAGATCTTAAAAAAGACCTATTACAAGCAGCCGAAACATTATTAAATAGCTAGACTTATTACTCATTACTTATTACTCAGTTGCCCCAATCTTGCGCCTGTTTGTACTCGCCATAGTGCAGAATACGCCCCATCCTTAGCCAACAACTCCTCATGAGTACCAGCCTCAATTAATTGACCATAATCCATCACATAAATACAATCAGAAGAACCCAAAGAAAAAAAAAACAAAAAAAAAAAAGATCTAGCAATAGCTGCCTCAGTTTCATTATCTACCGCTGATGTAGCCTCATCTAAAATCAAAATTGGCGGATCTTTTAAAATTGCTCTGGCGATCGCAATTCTTTGTTTTTGCCCCCCAGAAAGTTTTTGTCCTCTTTCTCCCACAACAGTATCGTAACCATCGGGCAATTCGTTAATAAACTCTTCTGCTTCGGCAATTTTCGCAGCTTCAGTAATTTGAGTCAGAGTAGCATCAGGCGAACCATAGTTGATATTTTCTCTTATAGTACCGTGGAACAAAAATACATCTTGGCTAACCAAACCAATGCCCCGACGTAAATCCCACAGTACAATATCTTCAATATTTTGACCGTCTAGAGTAATGCTACCTGATTTAATTTCATACAGCCGTAGCAGTAGCTTAACCAGAGTACTTTTACCCGAACCTGTCGCTCCAACTATAGCAATAGTTTCTCCTGCGCGAATGTGTAGCGAAAGATTTTTGATTACAGGTTCTCGTTGATTGTAAGCAAAGGTAATATTATTTAGACTGACTTCTCCTTTTATATCCGATACGGCTAAAGCAGTTTCTCCCGAATTAATATCAATTTCAGTATCTAACAAGTCCATCACCCGCGTAATAGAAGCCATCGCCCTTTGATAAAGATCGAAAGTTTGCCCCAGACGAGTTAGAGGCCATAATAATCTTTGGGTAATAAATACCAAAACGCTGTATGTACCAACTGCTAATGCACCAGATGCAGCCTGTACCCCACCATATAGCAGAATTCCAGTAAAGCCAGCTAAAATAACCATGCGAATTAGAGGAATAAAAGCAGCAGATAAAGCGATCGCTTTTTGATTACTTTTTCGATAGGCATTACTATCCTGTCTTAGTCTTTCAATTTCATATTTTTCGGTAGTAAAACTTTTTATTGTAGTAATACCGCTTAAGTTGTTAGCCAGACGAGAGTTAAGGATACATACCTTTTCCCGCACTTCTGCATATCTGGGAGCAAGCCATTCCTGAAACGCTACCGAACCCCAAATAATAATTGGGATGGGAATGATCGCCATCCAAGCATTATAGGGAGTTAAAACAAAAAATGAACCGCCAACAATCACTACAGTGGCAATTACGTGAATAATTTCATTTGCGCCAACATCTAAGAATCTCTCTAGCTGATTGACATCATCATTAAGAACGGACAACAACGCCCCCGTACTCTGTTCTTCAAAATAAGCCAACTCTAAGTCTTGAACGTGACTGTAGGCATCTAATCTAATATCATGTTGCACATCCTGGGCTAAATTGCGCCACAGTCTTGTATAGGCATACTCAAAAGCCGATTCCAAAATCCAAACTAGTGCCGACAGCAAAGATAAAATCACTAGCTGTCCAAAGATATCGGTAACGCCAAAACGAGCCACTATAGAGTTTTCTTGCTGCACCACCACATCTACCGCCGCACCAATAATAGCAGGAGGTGCGAGGTCAAATACATTATTTAAGACAGAACAAATTGCTGCTTGCCAAATAGTAGGCTTATATTTGTCTGCGTATCTTAATAGTCTTGAAAGGGGACGTTCTGATGGTTTGGCTTTGTTTCGGGACACGATCTGCTATCTGTAGTGTTGGGCTTACTTAAAAGAACTTAACAGACTTTGGTAATTTCTTGTAAGGGATTCAAGATAAAAAAGTAATAAGCCGAATGATGCGATCGTCAATTAAGTTAAAATCTGTAGTCTTAGTTCAATTTAAAGACATGACTTCAAAGTTTATTGTCATAAATGATATTTTTGACAATCGTAAATTTGTTAATTTTTCTGAAGAAATTATTGAAAAACTTAACAGTATTAAAACTAAAGCTAAAGAAATTCTTGCAAAAAAATGCGATCAACTCCCGAAGTTTTTCTCTTCACCTTGCTTATTTAGATTTTTTTTATGATAAATAGTATCAGTGAGCGATCTACAGATTAATTTAGATTAACATTTTATATTGTTGTCCTTCAGTTAATTTATTTTTTCAAGCATAAAGCTACATTTAATAAATTGACAATGCTTTCAATAAATTTTTTACAGTAAAGTATTTTTTCTAAAAAACAACTATAGTTTCATTATTATAAAAGCCTGTTGTTCTCATTATTATCTGGGATTAATTAATAGTAGAAAACTAATAAATTAGAAATATATAAAAAATCATGTTAACTATATTTTAATAAAATAGATAGTTGATTTTAGAATTTTACAACTTATTAGATGCGTCTCTCCATGACAAAAATCTAAATACATAATTTGTAATTAAGTATCACGGCAACTAAATAAAAAATTTTATTGCGAATTACTACATTAATGTTTATTTATCTTGAGTTGAGAAGGCGCAAACCAATAGCTCGTGGTGCATCAAGCGATAGATAGATCTTATTTTGAGACGGAAGAATAAAAGTTACATCTTTAGTAGTACAATGTATACTTATCGAAAGCTTAAGGTGGTTTTAACCTAATCTTATTCAAGAGAAGATCTAGTAAATGTTGCTTAGACCAAATGACATATCAAATCAACTTGAATTACCTGGATATAATTTATCACCACGTAAGGTGACTAAATTATTGCTCTCTATAATTGCTCTACTGATAGTCTTTAATCTTATTGAAAGGGTTATTGTTTACAGCTTAAATATTGATAGCGATATCCAAATTATTTCTCAATATTTCAATTTTGATCGAGAGTCTAATATTCCCTCATTATATTCAGCTTTGACTTTAGGATTTTGTAGTTATCTATTGGCTATTATTAGCATTTTCAAGAAATCCAAGCATGCAAGATTTGCTAAACATTGGAAAAGCTTATCTTACATTTTTGCATTTCTTGCCATAGATGAAGCTTGCAGTATTCATGAATCATTAATACCTATTATGAGAGGAATAGTAAACGCAGAAGGATTCTTGTATTTTCCCTGGGTTATTCCTGCATTTTTCATGTTGATTGTGTTTCTATTAGTTTTCCGAAAATTCATTCGAGCATTGCCTACAAAAACCAAAACGCTATTTATTTTATCTGGTTTTGTCTATGTAGCTGGTGCTTTGGGAATGGAATTAATCGGTGGTTACTTGGCTGATGTTTCTGGATACAATACCGCCTACGGAATTGCTTCAACCATTGAAGAGCTTTTAGAAATGTTGGGAATAGTCCTATTTATCAATTCCCTACTTTCTTATATTCAATCTCAACTATCAGAAATACGTCTGTCTCTGTCTTTTTTCAATAATTAATAACGATTAATTATTAATGCGAGCGATCGCTTTTCTGAAATTAACTACATCAATAGCCAAGATATGAAGATTTATACTTTTAATGCCTCCGATAATAATCGCGTAGAAATACTATCACCTTTAAGACCAAAAAACCGAGATCAAATATTTCACAATTTTATTGCCGAAACTGAATACACCGAGGTTAATTCCATCCAGGAGTGCGATGTAGCTATTTATCCCAATCGAGCTTATAACCCCGAAACTTTAGTTTTCGATAATTTGGTTTTCGATGCAGCAGAAAAAGCAGACAAATATAGCAAACCTCTAATTATTGATGCTACTAGTGACTCGGATGAATTTTTAAATATTCCAACAGCTAGTATTTTGCGATGCGGTTTGTATAAAAGCTTGAAAAATCCATTTGAGGTAGAATGCGATATTAGGAGTTAATTAAGAA
>CAKZYI010000216.1 GCA_937884735.1 uncultured Pleurocapsa sp. | reverse complement strand
ATAACGGCAAAGGCTTTAATTTCAAAGCAAAACGAACTGGTTTTGGACTCAGAGGAATGCAGGAAAGAGTCTCCAGCGTCAACGGACAATTTAAACTGACTACTTCGACTGGTAAAGGTTGTCGTATTGAAGTCAAGATACCAAATAGAGAATCAAACTGATAATTTGATATTTTTGTTTTTTGTTTTTTGTCCTTTGTCCTTTGTCCTTTAGACAATGGAGCAAATCCTGGTATTCACAATGTCAATAAACAAACTTGTTTTGATGGTGCAGAAAATTTTCCCAAAATCCTCGAATTATTTAAACCATATAAACAAAATATTGAGCCACTTATTGAAACTCAAGCTACACTAGAACAACTAATCGAAAGAATTATCAAAGGTGGCTATTGGCGATCGCTTTTTGTACCTTGTTCGGTAAAAGAAATTGCCGATTTGGAAAAACGAAATCGAGTCAAATTACCAGAATCCTATAAAAAGTTTTTGCGAATCATGGGCAAAGGTGCAGGAACATTTTTGAAAAACGACCATTGGCAAGCGTTTTATAATGATTTTGATGATTGGTTGGGTATCGATCATTTTAAAATTTGGTCAGTCCTAAATTTGATTGAAAAGCTGTCACATATTAAATTACTAACGCCTGAATAATAAACACCTGAATTTATCCCCTGGTATTACCGAATTGTGCGTTACAGAATACTAGGTAATTCTATTTGACTAGGAAATAGCTGAGATAGGGAAAAGAAGATTATAAAAAATATCTAACGCCTAGTTTCAATTCCCAATCTTGTCTTAGACCTGAAGAAGGACTATGGTTTTTGATAGGGCGGTTGATTATGTTAAAGATTAGGTTTGGTTTTAGGAAAACCAAAGCAGCATTGGCAATTTTTATTCCCCTAGCAGTTTGTCTGACTAGTTGCGATAACGAAGATTTATTCAAGCAATTACAAAGATTTTCGAGTTCGGCACAACAGTTACAAAATAAGTTTCCCGACATTGCTACGGATGTTTACGATTCCTGTCTTCGTACTGCCCGATATACGCCGATTCAGGCATCTAACAAACCTTTTCGCGATCGCCAGAATTCCCAAGCATCTTGTACCAAACTCAAATTCTCAAATGAAGCCGAAGAGATCAGCTCTAGCCGAAAGGAGTTTGAAGAGCAGCTAATCACCGTCAATGAGGTTATAGTCAATTATCTTTTATCTCTTAGCGATGTAGCTGGTGGTGAAGAGATTGTCTATATGCAAAACTTAGAAGCGTTGGGCGATGCCGTCAATCGCGTTGAACCCCGTTTGAAGATGCGGGAAGTAAAAGCAGGACAAGACATCATCAACTTTCTTGCCAATGCTATGAGCAGGGAATTTCGCAGAGAAACCTTAGCGATAGAAATTCCCTCCACTAACAAGCCATTGCAAGTATATATTTGTCGTCTGAAAAAAGATATCGTCGGTCAATATCTTAATGCCGAATTACAAACTGAGAAGAAGGCGATCGACGAATATTATCAAGCTTATATCAACCGAGAAATCCGCAACGATCGCGTTAAGCAGGAACGAGAATATTTAATCCAACAATATCTGCGCCAAGAGCTACAGCTAAAGCCAACAGACAACACGCCCCCCACCAAACCACCTTTAACAGTAATGAAACTGGAAAGTCAATGGCAAGAGGCAATTGCCAAAGTTCGTCAGCGCGAAATGATGGCTCAAGCTTATATCGATGTTCTCAATACTATTGCCAAGGGTCATAGCGATTTATCCCAACAGTTAGGCGGTGCTGCCAAAGGACAAAGGGAATTTTGTCCGAATCAGCCAAATGAATTACAAGTATTAGACGAATTTGACGAAATCTTGGCTCAGGAAATAAAAGAATCCGATCCAGTCGCAAGTCTTACTCAGTATACAAACCGCATCGAATTGATGCTTGCCCAACTCAACTCAATTAGTCCCAATAATTAGTTTATGCAAAGGAGAAATTATGTTTAGGGTTGTAAATCTTACTCAAGCTGGGGAATCAACTACCTTGACCCCAGAAGAGCTGAGGAAACTTAGCGATCGCTGTTTAAAAATTGCCACCTGGCTTAATGATGCTTTAGAACAGGTAGATCGGCGTGGAGTACGAGAGGAAGAACGGGAAGGATATTTTAATTTGATGAGCTTAAAAAGCGAAATGCGGGCTATAGGATTATTTTTTTCGCGCAAATCAATGTCTTTGACCGTTAAGGCTACCGATTTAGCTGAATATCGCCAGGAAATAGAAGGATCTACCCAAAGATTAAAAAATGCGATCGCTCAATTAAACCAAAGTAATGCCACATTAGGCAAATTAGCAACGGGAATTAATTTTGTGGTTGATGTTTTAGAAACTTTGAAGGGAGGAGGACTAGTCAGCATCGCTGGTGCCCTTGGCAGACTCGATAGTTTGTTGAGTTGAGGAATTGCCGACTTGTTTAGCTGAAATTTAATATAGGAGCAAGAAAAATGACGGGAAGTATATATGCTTTACTAGTAGGAATCGATCGATACGCGCCTAATTCAATCATTCCAGTACCTTCTTTACAAGGTTGTGCCAACGATATAAATGCGATCGCGACCTATCTAAAAACCCAGGTTGGTAATAAATGGACGCTACAGCCACCCCAAATTTTAATCGACGCAGCAGCTACCCGCCAGGGAATTATTGACGGTTTTCAGCAATACCTCACCCAAGCAGATAAGGAAGATATTGCCCTATTTTACTATTCGGGACATGGTGGTCAGGAACAAGCCCCCCCAGAGTTTTGGCATTTAGAACCAGATCGCTTGGATGAAACTTTGGTTTGTTACGATAGCCGTACTTCAGGAAGTCAAGATTTAGCCGATAAAGAACTGAGGTATTTGCTGACGCAAGTAGCCAAAAAAAATCCCCGTATTGTGGTTATTCTCGATTGCTGCCATTCTGGTTCGGGAACGCGCAATATTCTTCAAGGAGCGCGTCTAGCTCCCCAAGATACTAGCAAGCGGGAGTTATCAAGCTTCATCTTAGCAGGCGATCGCGCGTTTGATGATTTCTGGTCAAATTCGCCAAAAGCCACCTCAAAAAAAACCAGCATAGACTTGCCCAAAGGCAGGCATATTTTATTAGCAGCCTGTCGCGATTTCCAATATGCAATGGAACATCAAGGAGACGATGGCGAAACCAGAGGGGCTTTTTCTTATTTTCTGCTTAAAAGTTTGTCACAAACCAACGGCAGTTTGTCTTATTTAGATTTAGCAAGAAATATTGAGGCGTTAATCAAAAGTAACGTCCGCAATCAGGTGCCCCAACTTGAAGCAACTCACCCAGAAGATTTACAAGAATCGTTTTTGGGAGATGCCATACCAGAACGCCCTTTTTACTTTACTCTAAGCTATGATAACCAATCAAAAGAACGCGGTTGGGCGATTGATGGAGGAGTTCTCCAGGGAATCCCTAAATTAGCTACTATTGAGGAAACAACTTTCTTAGCGATCTTTCCCACAGGCAGCCATCCTAACGATCTCCAGCAAATTTCCGCAGCTTTGGCAGAAGCTAAAGTTGCTCAAGTCTTGACCCAAAAAAGCCAGGTAGAAATTACTCAGGGTGAAGCCAATCTCGATCGCAACCGCAGTTATTGGGCAGTGGTTACTAGTTTGCCTCTAAAACCTTTACAGATATGTATTGCAGGAGAAAATAATAAGGTTGAATCAATTCAAACTGCCCTACAGAAATCTTTGTATGTCGAGCAAGTAGAACATTGTAAGAATGCCGAGCTTTATTTGCAAATTGGAGACAAGTACGAAATCATTCAAGAAGATAGACCTTTAGTTGCTCCCTTCAATAGTTCGACAGCAGCTATCCAAGCTTTAGAAGCGATCGCCCGCTGGGGCAATATTCTTAATCTCAAAAGTCCCCAACGCAGCCAAATTAAGTCTCAGGATATAGAGATGCAGATTAGACTTATTGGTTATGAAGACGAAGAAGGCGAGATCATTAGGAATGAAGCTGTAGAGCTTTTGAATAGTAGCGAAGAACTACGCCTAGAGTATCAATACCAAGATGGAGAATGGCGATCTCCCGTAATTCAAGTCCGCTTGCTCAACCACAGCCAAGAGAAACTTTACGCCAACGTTATCGATTTAGCAGAAGACTATTCCGTAGCCGTTCCCTTTTTTGACGAAAGGAGCAGCGTGGTGTTGCCAGCAGCAAAAGAAGAGGCAAGTATGGTTGCTGGGTTTGAAGATATCGTTTTGACAATTCCCCAGGAGTTTTTAGCCCAAGGCATTACTGAATATAGAGACATTTTCAAACTAATTGTTAGCACCAGCGATTTTAATGCTAGTTTGCTCGAACAAGAAGGATTCGAACCGCCCCAGCGCAACAGGCGAGGCAGCGAACCTCAAAGCAGTCTTGATCGCCTGATGGATCGAGTATACAGTCGCAATGCAGGTCGTTCTAGTAAAAAATACGATGATTGGATTGCTAAAGAAATAGCCGTAACCATTGTCAAACCAAGAGATGTCGAAGAGTTAAATGGCGATCGCTCTACTACCCTATTGGCTGGTGCGCTGGAAGTACAACCCCATCCTAATCTGCAAGCCAAAGTTAGCTTAACTACCTTATCTCAGACAACCAGAGAAATTGGCAACATAACTGTACCAACTGCCATGTGGGACGATGGAGAAGCGCTCGCCTCTTGGC
>CAKZYI010000215.1 GCA_937884735.1 uncultured Pleurocapsa sp. | reverse complement strand
CAGGAGAGTTAGTTTTAGATGATGTAGCGTTTGTCACTTCTAATAGTGTCCCCAACAGCGTGGGGGAAGCGGGAGATATTGCGATCGACGTTGATCGCTTGAAAGTGCAAGAAAATTCTTTGATTAATACTTTTACGGGCAATAGGGACGATGGTGGTTCAATTACCATCAATGCTCAAGATGTAGATTTAACTAGGGGCGGTAAAATTTTGGCGGCTACCGATGGCGATGGTGACGGGGGGAATATTAATCTCAACGTTATGGAAGAAATTGCTATTGATAATAGTGTTGAATCTACCGCGCCTTTTATCGAAATCCCCGAATCGCCATTGCTAAACGAATTACAATCTGCCCCTGCGGGAATATATGCCAATGCTACCCCCAATTCTACTGGCGATAGCGGTAGCGTTAGGATTGGCGCGCTCGAATTACAGGCACCACAAAGCCTGACCCTGACTAACAAAGGTCAAATTATTGTTAATAGTGATGGTGCGGGGAGTGGCGGCAATATCTTTATTAATAGTCAATATCTAGAACTAGACAATAATGCTATTATTTCTGCTGCTACGGTTTTTGGTCAAGGTGGAGAAGTTACTCTACAGGTAGCAGACAACTTATCTCTAGGAAATAATAGCCTCATTTCTGCTAGGGCATTTCAATCGGCTGATGGAGGAAACTTAACTATCGATACGGGATTTATCTTTGCTAGTCCCAATCAAAACAGCGATATCATTGCTAACGCCGAACAAGGTTTGGGAGGCAATATTGATATTACTGCTGAAGGAATTTTGGGCATACAGGAAAGAAGTTCTAATCCACCCAATAATACCAACGATCTTGATGTGAATCCCACTTCTGGAATCATTGAACTACCTTCTGTTCCCATCGATGCCGAAGCAATTTTAGCCCAAGATTTGTGCAAAGTAGAAAACGAAAATATGGCTCAAGGCAGTTCTTTTGTAATTACGGGAAAAGGTGGCTTAACTCCTACCTCAGCAGAGTCTTTGGGCAATATCAATCGAGTGGTTGACTGGACAGATGAATCGGACCATGAAGTTAGTAGTAACGGCATAACTATGGTAAAAAAGCGATCGCGCCAAGCCAGGAAGATAACTCAATCCCAAGGTTTTGCCATTGCCCCAGACGGTAGCTTGTGGCTGACAGCAAACGCGCAAAATACGACTCCGCAAAATTCAAATAATCATCCAGACTGTCAAACATAAATAATTCACATCCCCATCCGTAGAGACTTTTTCATTATAAATCAATGTATCGCGATCGCATATTTCTAGCCGCCTCCATTTGGTTGTTGACCACCAATGTGATGCAGGCACAAACCTCACCCAACAGAATTCCCTTGCCGCCACAAAATGAACCGACTCAACCTGAAGTATTGCCGCCTTTAGAGGAAGTATTACCCAAACTGCAAACGCCCACAGAAACTACCCCAGAGGCTATTGAAGATGTCCCCCAAACGGTTTTTGTGAAAAAGTTTGTGGTAGTTGGCAGCACTGTATTTACTGCCGAGAAACTGGCGCAGGTTCTAAAGCCTTATACCCTACGTCGTCTTTCTTTTCCAGAACTGCTGGCAGCACAACAAGCAGTCG
>CAKZYI010000214.1 GCA_937884735.1 uncultured Pleurocapsa sp. | reverse complement strand
AAGTTGTTAAACTTTTGGGTTAATTGATGGTGTAGCTGTTTAAACTGCTGACGATTGAATTCTTGAGTGTAATATTCGTTTAATAATGTTTGGGTTGAATCTACCGATGCGGTTTTATTCCAACCCAACACAGTGTAACCATTATTCAACCAGCCTGGCTCAAATTGTTTTGTATCGAGCACTGTTAACCATTTCTGCCAGTATTTAAATAATTCCTGCCAATCTTTGTCCTTCAGGGTATCTGTTTGTACTTGAGGAGATAATCCTGCGGCGATCGCAATTTCCTCTGCTACTCTGGGACTCAAGCCACGATAAGACTTTAATAACTGACGCTTAAGTTGCCCTGGGATTAAACTTACTCTTTCTTGCCATCGGCTAAAAGATTCTTCTAATTTGGGAGTCGTGCCAGTCAAAGCGGGAGGTACTTCATAACCCTGTCCTGTTTGAATGGGGCGCACGCTAGATTTAGCTGCGCTAACTTGCTTTGCAGGGGTAATAATTTGCAGGTCGCCATCGGTTAAAATGACGTTGCTATACTTGCCCATAATCTCTACATATAAGTGCCATAAAGGCTCTTCTCCTGGGCGATTGGCAAACTGAAGATCTAATACTCTTTCCCAAGGCGCGATCGCTTTAATACCAATCAAAGCTAACCCCTTAAACTGATGCCTTAACTGATCGCTAAAGGTAAAAGTGTCCTTAATACGGGGTGGAGGATCGCCAATATTAATTCTGGCTGCTTCAGGATGCCAACAAATAGTCAGCCAGGGTTTTGCTTTTAAAGTACGAAGGGCTAAAGAAATCGTAAAGCGATCGCGCTGATATATTTGCTCAACACGAGAAGGAACCCAATCTCGATTCAATTCGTTACAAGTTGCCATCAAGGTCGTGTAATCAACTGGTTGCATAGTACTGGTTGCATAGTAGTAGTAAAGAGATATTTAAATATAAAGTATTGATTAAAATATTGTGATCTAGGCTACAGAATGTTTAAATTAGTGGTAAAACCTAAAATTTCCTTAAATAACTCATTGTTATTCCAAATTTTGCTTGTAAATACAAGTTTTTAACTATAGTATTAAAACTATATTTCTAAACTTGGCGATAATTCACCTTAAAAGTCGCAATTAACAAATAATTATGGATATTCAATTAATTAATATTGGTTTTGGTAATATTGTTTCAGCTAATCGTATTATTGCTATTGTTAGTCCAGAGTCCGCACCTATCAAAAGAATTATTACCGAAGCTAGAGAAAAAAATCTTTTAGTTGATGCTACCTATGGTCGTCGTACTAGGGCAGTGATTGTGACAGATTCTTCTCATGTAGTTCTTTCTGCAATACAACCTGAAACAGTAGCGCACCGTTTTGTTGTTAATAAGGATGGGAAAGATTCCTAGCCTAATCAGAGTATCAATTTAATGTCAGCAAATCAACTAGGTAAACTCATAGTCATAACAGGGCCAAGTGGGGTAGGAAAAGGGACACTAGTAAATTTGCTGCTCCAGGCTCATCCTCACTTAAAATTATCTATTTCTGCCACTACTAGGCAACCTCGTCCAGGAGAAGTGGCAGGGGTTAATTATTTCTTTTTAAGCAAAAAAGACTTTGAAGCGGCAATTCTCAACCGAGAACTTTTAGAATGGGCAGAATACGCTGGCAATTATTATGGTACTCCCAAAGCTCCAGTAATCGAACAAATTAACTCTGGTAACTACATAATTCTAGAAATAGAGTTGGAAGGGGCGAGATCTATCGCCAATATTTTTCCAGAAGCCAAACGTGTTTTTATTCTTCCTCCCTCTATTGATGAATTGGAAGCCAGGATCAGAGATAGAGGCACAAATTCAGAAGAATCGATCGCCAAAAGATTGTCAATTGCTAAAAAAGAAATTGCGGCAAGTAATGAGTTTGATTTCCAGATTGTTAATGATGATTTAGATAATGCGATCGCACAGTTAGAAACAGTAATATTCAAAGATTAAACAAGCTAGTTTAAATATTGTTTTCTCACAATTTTAAGGTGTTTTATGAAAACGTAACTTTATTGTTGTGCACAATTTCATCAAACTATCTAGAAAATTAGACAGATAAAAAAGGCACATCAACACATGATGTACCTGAATGATTTAATTAATATTGTTGTTTACTTTGCTCAAGCTGCCAAATCTAACTCACAAGACTATTTGGTTTCAGAAAATTCGGCATCGATAACGTCATCGCCACCGTCACTACCGCCTTGAGGAGCATCATCTGTGGGAGCTTCTCCACCAGGGGCTGCGCCAGCCGCATCTGCTGCACCTTCACCTTGCTGATAGATATTACTGCCAATGCTGTAGAGAGTCTGCTGCAATTCAGGTAGAAGAGTTTTAATTTTCTCGTCATCCTCTGAAGCTACAGCTTCTTTCAAGTCTTTGATTTGACCTTCTGCCTTCTCTTTGTCTTCAGCAGGTACTTTGTCACCCAATTCAGTAAGCTGTTTTTCCGCTTGATAGACTAAAGAATCAGCCTGGTTTTTACGATCTATCGCTTCGCGACGTTCTTTATCGGCAGAAGCATTAGATTCTGCTTCTTTAACCATACGATCTACTTCATCATCAGGAAGAGTAGATGCGCCAGTGATGCTGATAGACTGTTCTTTGCCAGTACCCTTGTCCTTGGCAGTTACATTCAAGATACCGTTAGCATCAATATCAAAAGTAACTTCAATTTGAGGCACACCACGGGGAGCAGGAGGAATACCGTCCAGACGGAAAGTTCCCAAACTCTTATTGTCTTTACCAAATTCTCTTTCCCCTTGTAGAACATGAATTTCTACATTAGTCTGACCATCGACAGCGGTAGAGAAAGTTTCAGATTTCTTGGTAGGAATAGTAGTGTTGCGAGGAATAATTTTAGTCATTACCCCACCTAATGTTTCTACCCCAAGAGAGAGAGGAGTAACATCAAGAAGTAAAATATCTTTTACTTCACCAGCCAATACACCAGCTTGAATAGCTGCACCAACTGCCACTACTTCATCAGGGTTAACTGTTTGGTTGGGATCTTTACCCAATACTTTTTTGGTAACGTCTACAATCGCAGGAATACGAGTAGAACCACCCACCATTACTACTTCATCAATCGCTTCTTTAGCTAGTTTAGAATCCTTAAGAGCTTGCTCTACGGGGATACGACAGCGATCGATTAGATCGGAGCATAGTTCTTCAAATTTAGCTCTCGTTAGGGACACATCTAAGTGTTTAGGACCATCTTGAGTAGCTGTAATGAAAGGGAGGTTAATGTCAGATTGAGTTGCACTAGAAAGCTCGATTTTCGCCTTTTCCGCTGCTTCAGTCAGACGCTGTAGAGCTTGATTATCTTAGCGGAGGTCAATTCCTTCATTTTTTTGGAATTCGCTAGCTAGGTAATCAACGATTTTTTTATCAAAATCATCACCACCAAGGTGAGTATCACCAGCAGTAGCTAGTACCTCGAATACACCGTCCCCTACTTCTAGGATGGAAACGTCAAATGTACCACCACCCAAGTCAAATACCAGGATAGTTTCATTATTTTTCTTGTCTAAACCATAAGCCAGAGAAGCTGCGGTAGGTTCGTTGATAATCCGCAATACTTCTACTCCAGCAATTTTACCAGCATCTTTAGTAGCTTGACGCTGAGAATCATTGAAGTAGGCAGGAACAGTAATTACTGCTTGAGTAACTTTTTCACCCAAATACTTACTAGCATCTTCGATTAACTTGCGTAAAACCTGAGCTGAAATTTCCTCTGGTGCAAACTTTTTGTCTTGGGCAGGACAGTTAAGCTTGACATTATCGTTGCCATCTTTGACAACTTCGTAAGCTACTTCTTTGGTATCGTTATTTACTTCATCAAACTTACGTCCAATAAAGCGTTTAACAGAATAAAAGGTATTGCCAGTGTTCATAACAGCCTGGCGTTTTGCGATCTGACCTACTAAGAGATCGCCATTTTTTGCATAAGCAACAACTGAGGGGGTCGTTCTAAAACCTTCCGCGTTAGCGATAACTGTGGGTTTTCCCCCTTCCATCACTGCTACACAAGAGTTAGTAGTTCCCAAGTCAATACCAACAACTTTTGCCATACTTTAAACAAATACTCCGTATTTAACAACTAAAACTAAAACTATTTTTTGGCAGTGCAATTATATAAATACAATGCTGTAGACGATCTGCAACTCTTATTGGTTTGCTTATCTCCCCTCAGTTTTCAAATCATCTGTATACATAGTGCAAGGTTAGGACAGGTCTTAGGTAGTGTAGTTTTCCGAACCTTGGGGTGGCGGTTGGCGGGCTACGCCCTTTAAGGAAAAAGGAAGGAGGATTGAGGGAATTGTCTATTTTTAAAAGAATATAGTTAAAATCTATAAGTTATATCTATAATTTGTTTTTTATGGAAATGGAGTTGATGACCTATGTTGGTCTTGTGGCGGGAGTGCTGACCACGATTTCTTTTTTGCCTCAAGCAATCAAAACTTGGCAGACAAAATCTACCAAAGACATATCTCTAGCAATGTTTTTGTGTTTCTGCCTTGGAGTCGTACTTTGGGTTATTTATGGATTCTATACCCATAATTTGCCCGTGTTTTTAGCTAATTTTGCCACTTTTGTATTAGCATTTTCAATTTTGGTTTGTAAAATAAAGTATGGCTAACTGCGTCAATTAAGATTTTGTATGGCACTCTCAAAAAAAGCGAAATCTCTTCTACAGTATTAATAAAGAAAAATTAAAAGCACTATTTGAGATTATATTTTGTGAATATTTCATCCAGTATTGTCGCCATTTTGGGAACAGGAGTCTGGGGTTCGGCATTAGGTGCGATCGCCAAAGCTAATAACCACGATGTTCGTTTTTGGTCTCATCGCGGTGCTGATTCTCTCGAATCTATAGTAAAAGATGCAGCCATAATCTTGTCTGCGGTTTCTATGAAAGGAGTACTGCCGACTATTAGTAAGCTGCGTCAACTTGATTTACCATCAGATAAAATTATTGTTACCGCCACCAAAGGATTGGATCCTGAAACCACTCGCACACCGTCTCAAATTTGGCAAAGGGAATTTCTCCATAACCCAGTAGTGGTTTTGTCAGGCCCGAATTTATCAAAAGAAATTGCTAAAGGTTTGCCCGCAGCAACGGTAGTAGCCAGCAACGATTTGAGTGCTGCGGAAAAGGTACAGGATATTTTTGCTTCAGATACTTTTAGGGTATATGTTAACGAAGATCCCATCGGAACTGAATTGGGGGGAACATTAAAAAATGTAATAGCGATCGCTTCAGGGGTTTGTGATGGAATGAGTTTGGGTACTAATGCTAAAGCTGCTTTATTAACTCGCGCTTTGCCTGAGATGATTCGGATTGGGACTCATTTGGGTGCTTCGGGAGAAACTTTTTTTGGTTTATCTGGTTTGGGAGACTTGATTGCAACCTGTGATAGCCCTCTTTCTCGTAATTATCAGGTAGGCTATGGGCTGGCTCAAGACAAAACCTTAAAACAGATTTTAGAGGAGTTAGAAGGCACTGCCGAAGGGGTTAATACAACCAACGTACTGGTTAAAATCGCTGATATAGAAGCGATCGCTGTTCCAATTGCCAGGCAGGTACATCGACTGCTTAGGGGAAAGATAACTCCAACCGAAGCTATTCAAGCTTTGATGGAGCGAGATCTTAAGCCTGAATTTTGCGATTTAGAGTTTGAAATAAGCAACGAATGTGTTTAATTGTTGGTTGCAGAAGCAAGATTGAGTTTCATAAATTCCCAAGCTGAATCTTCGTCTAGGGGTTTGGCATAGTAATATCCTTGAGCAAACTCACAACCCCAATCTTTGAGTTGTTGGATTTGCTCCGCTGTTTCCACTCCTTCTGCAACCACATCAAACCCTAAATTGTGAGCTAGATCTAAAGTTGCTTTAACAATAGTTGATGCTTGATTTTTTTCATCTAGGCGACTGACAAAAGAACGGTCTATTTTGAGAGTATCGACAGGAAAACGAGCTAGATAGCTTAATGAAGAGTAACCAGAGCCAAAATCGTCAATTGCCAACTGGATTTTGCGCGCTTTGAGTTGGCTAAATATGCGATCGGCAATCTCTGTATTGTTCATTAGTAGAGTTTCTGTAATTTCTAATTTAAGATGCTTAATGTTGATTCCAGTGTCGGCTATTATTCGATCTAGCTGGGTTATAAAATTCTCCTGTTCAAACTGCTTGCCTGAAATGTTAACGCTGACTGTAAAGTCTCTGTGTTGGTTGTCTAGACGATCTTGCCAAATCCGAATCTGCTGACAAGCTTCTTTTAGAATCCACATTCCCAGTGGCAATATTAGATTAGTTTGCTCTGCTACAGGAATAAACTTTCCTGGAGAAATAAAGCCCTTTTGGGGATGATTCCAACGTGCTAGGGTTTCAAAACCAACAATCTTTCCCGTGTTAAAAGAAATAATTGGTTGATAGTTAAGATAAAATTCCTGACGCTTTAAGGCAATGCGTAAATCTGTTTCCAACTCTAGAATTGCTAAAGCATTGTTTTGAATTGTGCTGTCAAAAACTCGATAGTAGCAACTGCTAGAAGTCTTGGCTTTTTGAATTGCTAAATCTGCATCTCTAAAGATATCTTCGGGTTGTAAATAGTTAGAGTTATTAATTACAATTCCTATATTGACAGTAATAAATATTTCTCTTTGCTCGATCACAAAAGCTGGACTTAGAACTTGATGGATACTTTTGCTTTCGGCAATTGCCTGGTCTACATTTTGAATATTTTCTAGAATGATTGCAAATTTATCTTCACCAAAATGAGTTATGTGAATTTTAGAAGGTCGATCTGATATTTGCGATCTTAATCTTTCACTGATCATTTTTAATAGGCTATCTCCTGCTTGGCGACCAAGAGAATCATTAATGATCTTAAAGCGATTACAGTCAAGAATAATTACCGCTAGTTTTTCTTGATTCGCTGAAGATGCCCTATTCAGAATTCGTTTGAGCTTTTCAATTAGCCACAACCTATTTGGCAGTCCTGTTAAAGAATTATTCCAGGCTAAATATTCTAGCTTTTTTTGAACTTCTTGCCTTTCTTGAATTTCAGTACGTAATTGATATGTTCTTTCTACTACTCTTTGTTCTAATTCGACATTTAACTGTCGTATCTCTTGTTCTGCAGAAATTCTATTTTTTATTTCTATTTCTAATAGTTGATTTTTCTGGATCAATTGTTTCCTTAAGTTTTGCAAGTTTAATTGATTGCTAACTCTAGAAAGAACTTCAGGGATTTGAAATGGCTTGCTAATATAGTCAACTGCGCCTAATTCAAATGCTTTAACTTTGTCGAAAATTTCATCTAAAGCACTGACAAAAATAACAGGGATATCTCTGGTTAAAACTGAATCTTTAAGAATTTTGCAAATTTCAAAGCCATCCATATCTGGCATATTAATATCCAAAAGAATTAGATCTGGAAGCTTTGCTTTGATAGTTAATAGTGCCATAGAACCATTCACAGCACAGCGAACTTTATAGCCCTCTTGA
The DNA here is from genome assembly GCA_937884735.1 of uncultured Pleurocapsa sp. Taxonomy (GTDB): domain Bacteria; phylum Cyanobacteriota; class Cyanobacteriia; order Cyanobacteriales; family Xenococcaceae; genus Waterburya. The sequence goes on along the minus strand of CAKZYI010000214.1, from coordinate 4,231 downwards.
ATCAAAGTTTTAGATAGCAAACGCAGATTATCAGGAGTATCATCAACAATTAAAATATTATTGATTGCTAGAGCTGATTTTTGAGGAATTAATATGGCGTTTTCCATTTCCATGTAGCTTGTAACTTAAAGTATATAAAAGGCAAATATTATGAACAATTGAAATAATATTTTCTATTGATAACACCTCTATCAATTTTAAAGGTGTGATCTACAGCAGTTTTTATATTGCTTTAGTACAGTAGAAAGTTTTAAAATGCTTTGGCTTAATTGAATTTATAATAAAAGCAATGCAAGCTATTTCAAAAGTATTTTCTTACATAGACTGGAAGAAATATACAATATAATCGTATATTGACATGGTTAAAGGTTGACCATCAAAGAAAGACCAACCTTTGATATCAGCCATGCCAACTTGAATTGTTAAAAGATTAAAAGTATTAGCAGCAGCAACAAACATTGTAAGTAAAGAGATAATACCAAAAGGCTTTATTTTATCGTTTTCATCTAGACCTATACACAAGAAAAATCCATAAAATACTAAATATAAATAAATAATTCTTTGATTAAATCCAGTTACCATAACAAAAGCTATCTGGAGCAATGATATGATAAAAATCATGTTGAGAGAGAGTAGTTTTGGAGTCAAATTTTTGTATCTTTTAAGAAGCGCGAAAATGCAGATTGTCATAGTGGCAACGATACGAAAAATATTGAAATCAAATAAATCTGTATCTCTCCCATCATAAGCACTTACCCTGCCTTGTATGGAACTGCTCAATCTTTTTTCTGGCAACAAATCAATAATATTGTTGGTATATGAATATATTTCTTGGGGATTATTGTATATCAGCCAGGCAACATAAGATATTAATCCTAGTAAAAATATTAAAGCTATATAGATGAAAACTTTATCTACAGCTCGCAGCTTGATTTTAAAGTTTTTCTTGAAAGATAATGCTAGCTTGGAAATAAGACAAACTCCCACATACATAACAGCACTAGAATGGGAAAAAATTGCCAGTAAAGACCAGACAAAAAACATCGACCAGCTAGTTTCTATCGCTACTAATGCTACCATTACTAACATAATCGATAAAAACTGCCGCATGTAGAAAACTTGAGAATAGTAGAAGAAGGTGGAAAAAACTACTATTAACAATGTGGGATAGTATTTACTGGATAGATTTTTACTAATGTAAAATACAACAGTGGAATTAACAATTAAAGAGAAAAGGAAGAGGCATAAATATTCTGATCCATCAGTTAAAATATGAATTGGATACAATAATAAAAATAGAACAAATTCATATCTATCTCTATAAAATTCATTATCAAAAATCCCTTTTACATCCAAACTGTCATAGACATCTAGATAAACTTTGGTATCAGCAAATATATCAAAAGAAGATATATAAATACTGGAGCTTATTACAACTAGAATTAATAATAAATTATTGATTGCCCGCAGGTCTTTTCTTTGTGGTTTGGATGTTAGTAAACTAAGCTGGATCGACAGCAAAATGGGAATATTGCCGATAATTGGCGTAACAAACCAAACTGCAAATCCAAAAAAAAGTATCGGTAGCCTTAACTCAGACAGGTTGTGGATATTTTTTATTTTGTCAAAAGTTTGATCGAGCATATACAAATCTCATATAAAAAGCTGGAAACGAATAAAGATATTTCAATAAAAATAGGGTGATTTAATTACTATTATTCAAAATTTTGGCTTGCTGTAATAGTCTTTTAAAAAATTTTTGCCAATCTTTCGGAATAGCTTGTTTGGTAATCAAAAAGAAAAAGTAATTAAAAGGGATAATTCTTTGCCAAAACCCTTCTCGAAGCAAATTAATGGCGATCGCCTTATTTTCTGGCTCTAACAGCATTTTTGGTACTACCTCTTTTAAAATAAAGCCTTTATACGCTTTCTCAGAAATCTGGCTTTGATGAGATGCAATCCAATCTTGGGATAAGCGATAATTACGAAGACGAGAAACGCGATCGCTTCTTGCCTCGTTATGCCAAATAGTCAAAATTTCAGGTAAGAAAACAAACTTTGCTTCTGTGTATCCCAAACGAAGCACAAAATCTAAATCTTGATGCTTTGGCAAACCAACTTGAAAAAGATGTTCTACCGCTAAGGTGCGGGAAACGAGTAGGGTGCTGGTCAAAATTTCTCCTCCTCCTAACCACAAATAATCAGCAACTGTTTCATCAGCTTTTTTACCACGACGGGGTAATACAGCAGGTTGATAAAAGACAGAATTACTTTTTTGAAACTTAGTGTAGCTAACTACTGGTTGGGCATTATGATCTCGATTGGCGATCGCCTTTAGCTGCAATGTCAACTTTTGGGTCAGCCAGACATCATCAGAATCACGAAAAGCAATATACTCACCCGTAGCCTGTTTAATGCCTGTATTGCGGGCTGTCGATCCCCCCAGATTAGTAGAGTGACGATAATAGCGGATTGGTCGATCTCGATCGATTATTTCTTGGACTACTTCAGCAGTATTATCTTGAGAATTGTCGTCTACCACGATAATTTCCCAATTTTTGTAAGATTGAGAACACACTGAATTAATGGCTCTTAAAATTAAATCTCCCCGATTATAGGTAGGAATGACGACACTGACTAATGGCTGTTGGGATATTGACATTACTTACTCAATAGTTGCTGATAAGTTTGCACAAGGCGATCGCACAATAATTCGATATTGTATTCCTGTAGAACTTTTTCTCGTCCTGCTATGCCCATATGCTGTCGTAAGTCTGGATTACTAACTAAATGCTTTAGCTTTTGGGTCAACTCATCTACCTGTTTTTCTTTGACCAGATATCCTGTAACTCCATCTTCAACTAATTCGGGAATACCACTGTGATAGGTACTAACCACGGGAATACCTTGCGCCATCGCCTCCATCAAAGAGACAGGAATACCTTCGCAGTCACCTTCTTTACTGGTAATGCTGGGTGCAAGAACAATATCGGCATTCCCCATTATGGCTTTGACTTCTTGCTGTTTTTTCCAGCCTAGAAGCTTAATTTGCTTTGTAACCCCCAACTGTTTAATTTGTGCTTCCAATTCTTCTCTTAAAACGCCATCACCAATAATTTGATAACTAAGATTTAGCTGAGGATGTTGGCTTAAAAGCTGGGCAATCGCTTGTATGCCATAGGACAAACCTTTTTTTTCCACTAGACGAGCAATACCAACAATTTTAATTTCTGATGAATCGGTTGATGAAATAGAAAGAGGCTCAAATCGATCGCAATCAATTCCCATATGGTGTACTTCCAGTCTTACTTTGTTGGGATTGCATCCTAAAGAAATTAGTTTTTTGTACCAATAGTCGCTAATAGGCTGTAGTAAATCGGCTCGCTCAAACAAATAATCATAAACACCCTCGCCATGTATCTGCAAATATCGGGAGATATCATAACCGTGAAAGGTGGTAACAATTTTACCGTTAATAACGCCTAAATCCTTTAGTAAGACTGCCTTAAGACCATTGCGACCATAATGGCAGTGAATAATATCGTAAGGTTGTTGTTTTAATAGTGGTATGGCTAAATATAGGGGAGTTAGAAAGTCTGCCAAACTACCATAAAAAGAGCTTCTGTATTTGAGAAAATTTAGTGACCTGAGAATTATTGCTGGTGCTAAATAAAAGTTGAGTAAAAACAATAAAAATCCTTTTAAACAACGCCAGATCAAGTTTCCTGGGATGGGGGTATAGTAAACTCGGTCTAAAAGCTCATATTTGGCTACATCGGGGTGCATTTGCTCTGTGTTTCCTGGGCGATCGCAATATATATCCACTTCATGACCGCGGTCGATTAACCCTGTAATCTGGTTTAAAATAAAAGTCTCAGATAAGCTAGGAAACTGATCGATAAAAAAGGCAATTCGCATCTTCTCATTAATGGAGCAGATTCAATATACAAACATACAAGCTGCTCTTTTCCTCCTTTTAGGTTAAATACTTATCCTTTAGCTGATACAGCCAGGTTTTCAAGCTATTTTTAAGACCGCGAATCAATTTCCGCCAAGGTGCAATTTTTACCTTGCTCAACTCATAACCCAATTCTTGCAGTATATCTCCTCTGATTCTCTCTTTATCTGAGCGATCTTGTTCGGATAACTTTAGTTTCCAAGCATAAACCCTTGTAGCATCGAGAGGTTTTTGTTTTAGCTCGAATATGCTATTGTGCTCGGTGGGTAATTT
>CAKZYI010000213.1 GCA_937884735.1 uncultured Pleurocapsa sp. | reverse complement strand
ATCGCAACACAATCTCCAATTTCAGTATTACAAAGAAACAGGCAATCGCGATCGCCAAGACTTAAATCGCTGTCGGATAAAATTTGCCCGTTTTGTGCTTTGCTTCCCACAAAAACAAACCGTTCAAATTGTCTTTGGTTGGAGCTTTGGCATTTTAAAGACCTGATTGTAGTCATTGGAGCTAAAAATTGCAAGGGATTACTTTCAGCAAAGGCTTCGGACGCAAAATCAATTATCGCGCTTCTTTTTTAGAATACCCCGATCGCTTCTTTATTAACAATCATTATTAAATAGAGTTAACAGTATAGGCTAACTTTTCAACCTTTTTCTACTTTCTTAGCTGCCAAAGCCGCTGGTATATAAGATTTTTACCAAAAATAATCTATTAGAGGTAAATGCTTAAAAGTCATTTTACCTTACCATTACTAGAAAAAATTACTAACAAATGCCAAAAAATAAAGGCTGAATCGCTTTATCGCTAAACTCAACCTTTACTCTAGTTAATTAGTATGCCTTTTACTTCAACATAAACAGAATTCGACTTTGGTAATTAGATGAATGAGATACAAATTGTTTCTGCTTGTACCTATAAGCTTTTAAAACTTAATTAATATCCAAAATTGCTAAAAATCATACCTCGATTTACCAACGCTCAGAACTTTAACTGAGCTTGTTAATTGTTATTACCAACAAAAGCTAAAGTTAAACTGTCATGTACTAAGAAATGCTGTAGATGATAAGCTCTCTCTTCAGTTTTTAGCAAAATTTGCTCGTACAAATAGCGAGTAGCGCGATCGCCTAAACTTTCTGCTTGGGCTGCTTGTTGGCGTAGTAGCTTGATAATTGCTTGTTCTGCTGCCAAATCGTGTTCTACCATTTGACGTTCGCCAAACACGCCGTCTTCTTCTTGCTCAAAACAGCATAACTCAGCTAATTTACTAAAGCTAGCGGCAGGAATACCACCTAGACCGTTTTGACGTTCGCCGATGTCATGAACGTGTCCCTGTACTTCGTCGTAGCTTTCGTTAAAAAACTCATGAAGAGAATAATACTCCGAACCTTCAACTACAAAATGATGTTTTTGGTATTGCAAATATAGTCCCTGAAAGCTAGACAAAACTGCATTGAATCCTTCGCATATTGGTTCTGTTACGCTTTTCTCTAACAATATGGGATTGTCTTCTACATGACCGTAAGGACGAAGTAAACCTGTTGATGTAGACATAAAAATTCTTCTCTCATTAACTATATCTATTGACACTACTTACGTTAACACGAAAATCAGTTGGTGGATCTACTAAAACACTGTAATGTCAGTACTTAAAGACGATATATACCATTACTATTTGCAAAAAAAATCTAGCTGTTGATGTAAGTTCTCAATAGCCTTATTGAGAATAGTTTTTTAGTAAATATAGAGAATTTGTCTTGTTCAACCTACTTTAAACGATCATTATTTCACAATGAATATTTCTCTTATTCTTAAAACAAAGGAAACATAGTAAATGTAGTTCGATCAAAAATATTTGAGTAACAACTCCGTTCAAACAAATACTTTAGTTTGATTTGTCTAATTTTTATCGGCAGATTTGGGGAAGATCGAATCAAGAACTATTGAGAATAACTGTGAATATATTTTCAATAAAAAAAATAAAATAATTTTATAGTTGCGATGTTGCTCTTTTGCGATAGTTATGGTTTGAAGTTAATAAGTAGCCATTAGCCATTAACCATTAGCCAGCCATTAGCTATTAGCCATTAGCCATTAGCCATTAGCCATTAGCCATTATATTTTTGAAGATTTGGGATCGATTAATGACTGGCGACGAGAGCTAAATTTGTTTAAGGTATCTAAAGCCGTATCGTCTTTGCATCGCATACTGCCAGTACTATCTCCACCAATTTTTTCGCAGACGGCACGATGGGCATTTGCTAAATGAGAATAGGCATTAACAAATTTTTGATGTTCGGGTTGTAAAACATCTGGGAGATTAGCAAATATTGGGCGTAATCTTTTCCATAATTGAACTAAAGTTGAATGCTCCCAAGACATCAAACCGCTAAAATTAGCAGAGTCAACATTGGGAGGCATCATCATCTCTCGCACTTGAGCTTCGTATTCTTGTTGGCTAAAGCTACCTGCTAGAATCATTGAAGCACCAGAAGCTAACATTAGTTCGGTGGCTGTTTTTAATTCGATTTCTGCTCGAACAAAATCCTTTTTGGCGACAAACATCTCAAAGCGACGCAAGCACACTATTAAACCCTGAATATTAATAAAAAAAGACCAGTGAAAGCCTTTCCAGATTGCTTGAGGATCGACTGATGAAGAGGAAACAGCAGAAGAGTAAGACTTATGTCTAGATAATAGTTTGTATCGAGAATTCATATTAAATTTAGCTATGTATCGGTCATGTTTAATTTAAAACTTCTGGCTAATAATTGCCCATAGGCTATAAAACCTTGTTTTTGCATTTCAATTTGCTGTTTGTCCAAGCGATCGCCACACTTTTGGCAAAGCAAGAAAAAAGTCTGAGTATTAATTAAAAGTCCTTTCACTAGGGCAACCTCTGGCTCATTGGTTTGGATGCGGTTGATTTTGAAAAAGCGATCGTAGTCTTGTACTTCTCTACTTTTCAAAGAAGTCTCTGTATCAGTTATATCTGCTGATGCAGTTTCAATCTCACCTAAATTACTCAAGGCAAAATTTATCTTCTCCAGTGCATTACTAACTGATGTTTCTTCAAAAGCCTGTAAAAATATACCGAGAACCTGACTTAGTTTTTTGGCTGTTTCAATATCTAGAAAACATTCCAGGGGAATATTCCCTGGCATAAGTAAATCTAGCTCATTATCAAATTCATTCTCGGTCATTCATATTTAATGCCTATTAAATAGTCTTCATTTGCAGCAAAGGCTTTTAGCCATTAGCCATTAGCCATTAGCTTCAGAAGCAGCCTGTTGCTGTTCCATATGTTTTCTAAGACTAAGAGGACGCATATCTGTCCAAACTTCTTTGATATACGCTAAACATTCAGATTTTAGACCGCTTTCTCCGACAGCTTTCCAACCATAGGGAATTTCTTTATATTCTGGCCAAATAGAATATCGTTCTTCTTCGTCGATTACAACTAAATATATGGTCTTGTCTTCTTGATTATCTGGATTCATAATTAGTTTTAAATAATAGTGAAATTAAATAAATTCTGCTTTCTGGAGAGTTTTTAAGCCATTTTGCCAGGCACTCTTGATAGAGCTTATATCTTCTTCTGTATGAGCAATAGATAAAAATCCGCCTTTATCTCCATTACGCAAATGGATGCCATCATTAAGCAGTTGATACGATAACAGATTTATGGCAGCGGGGGAAAGTTTGCTCTGAGAAAGTGCGATCGCAAAAAACGAACCAAAGCAGGTAAACTGGACGGGAATATTTTCTCTTTCTGTATATTGGTTCAGGTCTTCAACCAATTGAGATGTACGCTGATTTAACTGATGATATATTGTGTCTCCTTGATTTTTTATTTCTGATAAAACCGCTTTTGCTGCTGCTAGGGCGAGGGGGTGCTTGCAATAAGTCCCCGCGAAAAAAGTCGTCTTGACAGTCGGACTACTTTCGTCACCGTAGTTCCAAACTCCACCGTCGATCCGCGCCATGTATTCCGCTTTTCCTGCGATCGCTGATATTGGCATACCACCACCCATAATTTTGCTGTAGGTAGCTAAATCGGCTTTTATATCAAACCACTGCTGCGCGCCACCAGGAAGCAGTCTAAAGCCTGTTACCATTTCATCAAAAATCAAGATTATGCCCAAATCCTGGGTTATTCTTCTCAATTCTTGAAGAAATTCTTTGGGCTGTAGTTCGGGACAACGACTTTGAATTGGTTCGACAATTACAGCAGCTAAGTCTTGGCGATTGGCTGTAATAATGTCTAGCGATCGCGGGTTATCATAGTCTAAAACTAAAATATCTTGGGCGGCATTTGCCGATACGCCAATTGCCGCAGGAACAGCACTAGGATCGATACTGCTTTTGAGTCCCGACTGTAAAGGACTGACCAAAGTTTTGAGCCAGCCGTTGGATTTATCTAAGACTCGATTAGCTGCTTTTTTAGCATATTCTGTGATTTTAGCCCTAACTAGGGTGCTATCACTATGACCATGATAGGAGTTAGTAAAAATAGCAATTTTAGATTTATTAGTGGCAGCCCGCGCAACTCTCATTGCCGTCATCACTGCCTCTGTCCCTGTATTGCTTAGGGTAACTCGATCCATCCCTGTAATTTGGCTAACTAAAGAAGCAACTTCCCCTGCAAGGCTATTTTGAGGACTAATCTGTATTCCTTTACTCAACTGCTTTGCAATTTCTTCTCTAACAAAATCTGGATTATGACCAAATATATTAATCCCCAGTCCCTTCAGAATATCGATATACTCATTTCCATCAACGTCCCACAGTCGCGAACCCAAAGAGCGATCGCAAACTACTGGATAGCATATTTCTTTTAGCTCAGAAGAAAAATTAAAGCCCAAAGAACTTTTGTCAGCAAACACAGGACGATATTTCTGTGCTATCTGCTTAGAAGATGGTGTTTTCTTGAGATAAGACTCTACGAGAGAATCAATATATTCTTGTTGAATGCTGTTTTTACTTTTACTAACAACCATATGGTTTTTGGCTATTCTGAGATTGTCTCAGAAATAAATATGATATTTGGGAATCGTATCGAGCAAAACCTCTCAAACGGTGCATATTCTGCACCTGTAGGTATCTTAGCTTACTTGCTTTAAATTCTCAATAAGCTAAATAAAATTGTAAGAGAGTAACAGAAGTGATTACTTATTACTCATTACTTACTGACTTATAAGCGATAAAATAAGCTGAATGATTATCGTCTAATTCTGCACCATCAAGAGTAAGTACTGAAATTCGAGAAAATCCTGTTTCTGTTAGGGCTTGCTTAATTTCTTCTACTGTATGTCCGCGAACGGGATAATCGAGTTCGGCATAATTCCAATTGGGTTGCCAAGCACTAAATTTATTTAATACCTTAAGTCTAAATCTATTTAGTATTTTAAGACTCAAAAGTTTGTAAAATAAGGTTTTTCCCATTTGAAATAGACTATTGTTTTTTTTCGCAGCTTCATAAAGCTTGACTTGAAAACTACCAATTCTCGCTTGGGAATCATAATATGGAGTAATTCCCCAAGCATAATTTTTTTGGATTTCTCCTTCAGCCAAACGTCCATTCCACCATTTGTCTAGCTGTCTGTGATGATTGATATCAAAAAAAAACACGCCTTCTTGTTTGAGAGCATTATTTACTTGAAAAAAAACACTTTTTAAGTCGCTCAAGCTCATAATATGATTGAGGGAAGCACTGGTCGATATGACCGTATCAACGGGCTTAGATAGGCTAAAATCGCGAGCGTCTCCCAAGATATAGTTATTTTGGGGAGCTCGATGGCGAGAATTTTTGTGAGCATACTTGAGCATTTGCTCCGAACTATCTAATCCAGTGATTTGATAACCTTTTCGACCTAATAACACTGCTAATTGTCCCGTACCACAGCAAAGATCTAAAATATGGCTGCGTTTTTTGAGAGTAGGCAGAAGAATTTTATCTAAGGTTTTCAACTGAGTTTCGGCGTAAGTTGAACCCATTGTTAGGTTATAAAGCCAAGCCCATGTATCGTATTTTGTATAACGGCTTTCAACTGTCATTACTATACAAATTGCAAATGTTGAGAAATTATATCAATAATTTTATCCCACTAAGTCAAAAGCGATCCCATGAAGTTAAAACATAAATCATTGTTGCCAAAAATTAAGGCTAGTCAATCTTTACCCTGGTTACAACTGTCTCATCGCAAATTTCGTTTTGCAGTAGCTCTTATGGGGGTAGCTTTTTCCAATATTTTAATTTTTACTCAACTAGGATTGAGAGCCTTGTTATTTGATGGGATTAGGTTAGTCCCCGAACAACTAGATGGCGATCTTTTTCTTGTCTCGGCTTATTCTGCCACTATTGACGGTAGCTCTATTCCTAAAATATATCTCAATCGCACTAAAGCACTAGAAGAAGTTGTGGAAGTTGCACCCCTATACATTCGTGAGGCAAATTGGGTCAATCCTCAAGATTTATTGGTAAGAAATACATCAGCTAAACTAAACAATACTCAAGCCCAGGTACAGGAAGAATTATTTCCCAATACTGTAAAGATTCTTGCGTTTAATCCCGTCCATTCTATATTCAAATCATCCGAAATCAATCGCCAGCTAGATCGCCTCAAGACCCCCGATACAATTTTATTCGATCGCCTGTCTCAAGAGAAACTAGGGTCAGTGACAGAATTATATAACCAGCAAAAACAAGTAACTACGGTAATGAACAACCGCCGCATTCGGGTAGTTGGTCTTTTTAGCCTTGGTAGCACCCTATTTGATAATGGTCATGTGGTGATGAGTGACTGGAATTATGCTCGTCGTCACGGACAAAGCAGTATTGATACTTTCAGCGTCGGCGTAATAACCCTGGAGCCTAGCATCGATCCTCTAGTTGCTCAAGCCAGAATTAGGGCTAACTTGCCCCCTGTGGTGAAAGTTATGACTAGGGAAGAAACCATCGCCGCAGAACAAGTCTATCGCGCTTCTTTGCCCAACGGAAAAGTGCTTAATTTTGGTGCAGCAATGGGATTTATAATTGGAACGGTGATTGTCTACCAGATTCTTTATACTGATGTGAGCGATCGCCTGAACGAATACGCTACTCTAAAGGCGATCGGCTATTCCGATGTTTCTTTACTTTCGGTAGTGCTGCAACAGGCTTTATTATTGGGTATCCTGGGCTTTATTCCTGGTATTCTTTCTTCTTACGGAGTTTACGTATTGCTTACTGAATTAACCAAGATTCCTTTGATAATGCGCCCTGATATTGTAATTCGCGTTTTTTGTCTTACTCTAATTATGTGTGGAGTTGCAGGGGCGATGGCGACAAGCAAATTACGCTCTGCCGATCCTGCGGATATTTTTTAAAGTTATAAAAAATTATAAATATGAAAGATATATCTACCTGTCGCTATTGTTCGGAAGTATCTCAACTTCAAGGAGAAGATCCCATTGGTACGGCAGGGACAGCAGCAGAATGGTTAATTATCGAAGTGCCTCGTCCTTGGAAAAAAGATATTTGGCAAGAAAAAGCAGAATATAAACCGATAATCGGCATTTTGATGGAATTAGAACGGCGTAACCCCAATCTTAGTTTGAGGTTAATGGCGATCGCAACTGATAAAGAGTATTCTCAGCCTGGTAAAATTCGCGTCTTCTATTATTCTCGTCCAGGGAATATGTTTGCGAACTATGAAAAGCAGGAATATATTGTGGCTAATTCTCAGTTAATTGCTTTAGTTAAAGCACTTTTACTCGAACCTGAAAAACTAGAGGAATTTGCAGGAATTTGTCAAAATACGGTAGATATTCGCGAAATTTTAGTTTGTACCCATACTCAATGGGATACAGCCTGTGGACGTTATGGCACCCCATTATATGAGAAGCTGCGTAAAAATTATGCTCCTAAATCCCAAGGGAAATTAAGAATCTGGCACACCAGCCATTTTGGCGGACATAAATTTGCGCCTACTTTAATCGATTTTCCGTCAGGAAGATTTTGGGGACATCTCAAGCCAGAGGTTTTGGACATGTTAGTCCACCAACAAGGGGATTTAACTCAGCTTAGACCTTATTATCGTGGTTGGTCGGGAATGGAACAATTCGCCCAAATTGCCGAACGAGAAATTTGGCTCAAAGAAGGTTGGGAATGGGCAAACTATTTGAAGTCTGGACGTATTGTAACTTGCGATCGCGGTAATCTTTTTAAAATTTTGCTTGGGTTAATTTTGAAAATACTTCCTATAAAGAAAGCCAAGCTGTTATTACAAAAACTCAATCGCAATCCGAATTGGGCAGAAGTAGAAATAAGTTATTCAACCAATGATATTCAGGGGATATATAAAATTAGAATAGAAGCTAAAGGTAATGTAATGACTGCGGGAAAATCTGGCAAACAAATGCAGTTAAAACCAGTTAAACAATATGCCACAAGCAGAATTACCAAGCTATAGAAATATTTTCGTTACTGTAATACCAATTAGAAAAAATATGATTTGCGATTACTAAAGTAGGCAAAGGAAATAATTTATCTTATAAAGATACCGCTTCGTATTCTAAAAGTCCCTACGGTATTTATCTGGCAATACCCACCCAATGTAGTAACTAAAATCATGTTGAATAACCAACCCAAAGACCACTCCATCGAAGATAAACTGAAAAATACAGAACTGTCTAAAACTCTTGATTCATTAGTTTTAAAATCTCAAGAAACTCTAGAATCTATTCTTAGCGATCGCGAAGTTTCTACCGCAGAAAAAGCAGATAATGCTTTAAGACTCTTGCAAATTGCTGTCGATGGCGATCGCAAATATTCTTCTACTTCAGCACATAAAAAAGAATTAAAAACTCAACCTTTGACCATTGTAAATTCAGAGCGAGAAAATATCCGCTCTATTACTAAAGTCAAATCAGGAGATTCTGATTTAGAAACAAAATTTTTCCCTGCTCAATATTGGCAAATCGATAACTTCTTACCTCCCCAACAATACGAGCAAGTATTAAATACTGCCTTGAGTAAGCAGCAAGAGTTTAAGGATTCCCAAACCGTCAACAAAAAAGATCGCTATCGCCAGTCTTCGGTATTGCCAGGAAAATATTTCTCTGAAGTTTATTATTCAGTTAAAAATAAACTTTTAAATACACTACCCTTAGTTTTAGACAATCTAAAACATCCTGAGTTTTTTGTTTCCCATGTAGAAATGCAAATGACTGCTCACAATGATGGTTGTTTTTATAAAGCTCATAGTGATGCTGGCAGTGCTAAAACTAAAACTAGAGAATTAACTTACGTATACTACTTTTACCAAGAACCAAAACCATTTACTGGTGGGGAATTAAAGTTGTATGACACTGAAATGGTGGGTAAGAAATTTATGCAACAGGACAACAGTAAAATAGTCGAACCTCGCAATAATAGTATTGTCTTTTTTAATAGCCGTTGTAAACACGAAGTATTGCCCATAGAATGCACTTCTCAACAGTTTGAAAATAGTCGTTTTACTCTTAATGGTTGGTTGAGAAGGTAGAAATAAGCATTGAAATATAAAGACTTTTAAAAATCTCTGAATAATGATAAAATTGCGACTTAGATTATGAAAGATAATAGAAATATATTTAAGATTTATCTAACTGCAATATTATGATATTTACTATTCCTAATGTATTAACCCCAGAAGAACTAAAAGAGATAAATTCTAGTCTGGCACAGGGAGAATTTATCGATGGCAAACTAACAGCAGGTTGGAATGCTAAGTTGGTGAAAAATAACCAGCAGCTAAAAAAGAAAACGCCTTTGGGGACTCAATTAACTCAACAAGTAAAATCGGCTCTAAATCGTAATAAACTGTTTCAAACAGCCATTCGACCTAAGTCTATTCACTCGCTTTTATTTAGTCGTTATGACAAAGGAATGTCCTATGGTCGTCATGTCGATAACGCCATTATGCGTAACAATGGAATGTGGCGTACTGATATTTCCTTTACCCTGTTTTTAAACTCTCCAGGGGAATATCAAGGAGGCGAACTAACAATTGAAGGTGCAGACACAGAAAGAGGTTATAAACTAGAAGCAGGTTCGGCTATTGTTTATCCTTCAACTAGTTTGCATCGTGTAAATGAAGTAACAGAAGGTTCTAGATTGGTTTCGGTAGGATGGGTACAGAGTTTGATTCGAGATTCTAGCGATCGCGAAATTTTATTCGACCTAGAGACAGCAAGGAGAGTTATTTTTGCCAAAGACGGAAAAACTCCTGAATTTGACTTAATTTCTAAAAGCGTAGCTAATTTATTGCGAAAATGGGTTGATGTTTAAATCGATTGTGTAAAACCAATGAAAGTTTTTTGGCTTATCTTGTGCTTAATTTTTATTATTTTTTTAAGAGCAGGATTTGCCTATCAAGAATATGAAACTAGAAATATTCGAGGGTGGAAAGTTCAAATTAACCATAAGCTTTGGAGCGAGGAAAAGGTAGTTACAAAAAGGGCTATTGCTCTACTCGATTTCAAGCTAAAAAACATTGAAAATACCCTCCCCAAACAGCACCATCATTTTCTTAAAAGCGTAGCTATTTGGCTGGAAAAAGATACTCCTGGTTTCTCTGGCATGGTTTATCATCCATCTGCTAAATGGTTAATCGAACATGGCTACAATCCTGACAAAGCCAAAGCAATTGAAATTACCAATATCCACAATTTTATTGAATGGACATCAACTCAACCTTGGCATGTATTGCACGAATTAGCCCATGCCTATCACGATCGCATTATTAGCAAAGATTTTCCGCCAATTCTAGAGGCTTACGATCTCGCTTTGAATATGGGTTTGTATCGGCAAGTATTTAGAAATAGAGGCAATAAGCTTTGGAAAGCCTATGCTCTCAATAGCCCATCTGACTACTTTGCCGAATTGACAGAAGCTTACTTTGGTGAAAACGATTTTTACCCCTTCACCAAACAGGAGCTAAAACAATACGATCCCCAAGGCTATCGGGCAATAGAAGAAGCTTGGGGAATCGAATCGAGCTGAAAAGCAAGGAGATTTATTGTATTCAACTCCAAACTTCCAACTTTAATTTATGCGTCAAATTATGCGTCTAGATCTATGGCGTAATAAGCAATACCTTCATAATCGTAGTTGGGTAAGGTAGCTTCGATATTTGCTCTTTCCTCTTCATTAGGAGTATAAAAGTGAACTCCCAGGGTAGGATTATAAAAGCGGTGAACGGGTATTGTTTCTTCGCCAATATCGGTGTTGTAGACTGCAAACTGCTCTCCCTCAAAGTTGAAATTATCCAGATTCTCGATAATAGAATCTTTTTCTAGTTCAGACGCAGTATAGAGATGGGCTCCTGTAGTAGGATTAAAGAAACGATATACATTAGATACGTTGGAATCGTCTGATTCTTCACCAGTCAGAGGATCTAAAGCTTTGTAAGAAGCACCTTCAAAATTATAATTGCTCAGGCTTTCAATAATAGAATCCCTTTCAGATTCAGAAGCAGTATAAAGGTGGGAGCCTACGATGGGTTCAAAAAACCTAAATACGGTTACTTCATCATCGTCTTCCCCTCCTCCATCATTTTCTAGTTGAGAAGGATTATCTGCAAGGGTTAAACTGATCGAATCTGCATCAGGATTGATGTTGTAATCATCACTTTCTAGTAAGGAATAGGTAACGGTTTCAACCCCTATATCATCATTGCGGGTAGCGTCTGGATTGTCTTGAGAGCGATCGGCATCGTCAAATATTGGTAATGTAATAGTTGCAGTCTGCTCTTCTATCCTAAAGCTAAAACCACTATTATCGTCAAAACCACCAACTAAAGAACCTCCTGTGTATACAGCCTGGGGTTCGGGAGGCAAAACATCAAAATCTCCCAAGGAAAACTCTTCACCACTCCCAATATCAACTACTACCCCATCTGCTGGAGGAGGACTATCTAGGTTAAGGGTAATAGTAATTTCCGTTCCTTCTGACTCGATGAGAGTATCATTATCAACTGCTATTGATACTGTTATATCTTCAGGTTCGGGTTCGGGTTCAGGTTCGGGTTCGGGTGATGGCTCATTTGTTACATCTT
>CAKZYI010000212.1 GCA_937884735.1 uncultured Pleurocapsa sp. | reverse complement strand
GATATGTTGAAGATACTGAATATTATAAACAATATTTTCAATGCGCTCGCACCACCAGCCAGGGGACATTGTTGCCGATAAATATCAGATTGTCGGCATTTTAGGGGAAGGTAATAGCGGCATTACCTATCAAGCAAAGGATTTAATAAACCAACGACAAATAGCTCTCAAGGCTATGTCTCTCCATAATATAAATGACTGGAAACTAGTAGAGTTGTTTGAGAGAGAAGCAAAAATCTTAGCTAAGTTAAATCATCCTAATATTCCTAGCTATTTAGACTATTTTCAGATTGATAGTACCAATAATCGCGCTTTTTATATTGCTCAAGAATTAGCCCAAGGACAATCTTTGGCTAGCTTAGTTGAGACTGGTTGGCATAAATCAGAAGCAGAGATCAAAGAAATTGCGATCGCATTACTTAAGATTTTAGTTTATCTTCATCTACAAAAACCTGCGGTAATTCACCGCGATATCAAACCCCAAAATATTATTCGTCACGATGATGGCAAAATTTTCCTGGTAGATTTTGGTGCAGTGGGACATACCTATCACAACACAATGATGCGAGGAAGCACTGTAGTTGGTACTTATGGCTACATGGCACCCGAACAATTTCGGGGACAGGCTTTTACTGCCACAGACTTGTATGGCTTGGGTGCAACTTTACTATATTTGCTTACCCATCGCTCTCCTGCTGAATTGCCCACCGATAGGTTGAGAATTGATTTTCGCAATCATATTCAAGTTTCCGAAGAATTTGGCGACTGGTTAGAAAAAATATTAGAGTCAGATATGTCGGATAGATTTCCTTCCGCAGCCGCCGCATTAGATGCCTTACAACCAAAAAAGATATCTTTAACTAAGTCTGTCTCATGGCAAGCCATAGTTTTAATGACGGGAATAGGGATAGGTGCATTTTTTGCTACTAGATCTCTAATTCATCAAAAATATGCGGTGTTTAATAAGCTAGGGTTAACCCCTCATGTTCATGCAGCAATTTATCAAAATGCGATCGATATTCCCGATTATTTAGCCAAATGTGGAAATGTCAACGGTAAAGATAAACAGGGAAAAACCTTGCTACACTATGCCGTTGAAAATAATAAATTAGATTTGATTGAATTTTTAATTGCTAATGGTGCAGATGTTAACCAATTAGATATCAACGGCAACAGTGCCTTGTATGAAGCTATTCGTCAAAGCAATTTTAAGCTTATAACTTTACTGAAAAACAATCAGGCAAACTTAAACAGTCAAGATTTAGAACAGTTGGGATTAGAACTCCACACGAAAATTTGCGATCCAGAAAAAGTGCGATTTCTTCTTCGTCACGGAGCAAATGCAAATCAAATAAATATCTCAGGTTCAACTCCTTTGCTTAAGATAGCCAATACCGAATGTGCTTACACTAGTCGTGGCAGAGGAAGACAACAGGTAGATGTGGCAAAGTTATTAATTGAAGTTGGTGCAGATGTTAATGCCCAAAACCGAGAAGGAAAAACGCCTCTGCACTTAATTAAAACTTCATATGGCGAAAAAGATTACATATTGGCTCAATTATTTATCAAAGCTGGTGCTTTTCTTGATATTACCGATCAAAACAATCAAACTCCTTTACACATTGCTGCTAAAAATGGTCGTCATGACTTAGCAAAAGTATTAATAAAAGCGGGAGCTGACATAAATGCTCAAGATAATCAAGGTCAAACTCCTCTACATTTAATTACTCATAATAGTTCTTATGGCATTAGAACTATACAACGTCTTTTTATTGAATCAGGAGCAGATATTTTCATTGCAGATAACACAGGTAAGACTAATTCTCATCTTTCTAGCATACATAATTCTCATAAAGCAAAACAGAATAGACTACTGCAAAAGACGTTAAGGAAAGAAGAATGGGAACAAAGAAAAAAAGAAATTGAACGTCAGCATAGAAAAAGAAAAAAAGAAGAGCAAAAATGGCGTAGAAAACACAATAAGAATAGGTAAAATATCCAAATTTAGTTTGGCATAACATAATTTTTTTAATATCAATTTATAGACAATAATCAAGAATTTATAAAATGCAATCAATATATAAAGCAGAGGAAATAATCAATAATAAATACCAAATTCTGCATATATTAGGCGAAGGCGGAGTGGGAATTACTTATGCAGCAAAAAATATAGAAACAAAGCAGCTAGTTGCTATAAAAGCTCTATCTCTATCAAGAATGAATGACTGGAAAGCATTGGAACTTTTTGATAGGGAAGCAAAAATATTAGGTAAGCTGGAACATCCTAATATTCCTAGCTATATAGACTCTTTTGAAATAGATACAAATAATAATCGAGCTTTTTATTTAGTCCAGCAATTAGCACCAGGAAAACCACTATCAACACTAATAGAATCAGGCTGGAAACCTCAAGAAGCAGAAGTCAAAGATATTGCTAAACAAATCTTAGAAATACTAACTTATTTGCAGCAGCTAAATCCAGCCATAATTCACCGCGATATAAAACCACAAAATATTATTCGCCTATCCGATGGCAAAATATTTTTAGTAGATTTTGGTGCAGTGCAAGACACTTATCACCATACTGCTACAGGAGGAAGCACCGTAGTTGGAACATTTGGCTATATGGCACCCGAACAGTTTCGAGGAAAAGCAAACATTACTAGTGACTTATATGGTTTGGGAACTACTTTACTATATTTATTGACTCGCAAAGATCCAAGCCAATTACCGCAAAAAAATCTTAAAATTCAGTTTCGCCAACAGGTATATACCGCTCAAGATTTTACAGATTGGTTGGATAAAATGCTAGCTCCTGCTAGCGAAGATCGCTTTGAATCAGCCCAAGAAGCTTTGGCTGTTTTACAAGGAGAAAAGAAGCTTACTATGGGAGGGATTAAACAAGCAAGAAAACCTAAGAAAAGTAATATTGACTTTAAACGAACTAAAGATAGATTAACTGTAATAATTCCCCCAGCCTGGAAATATAGTGGTTTTTGCAAAATAGCTGTATTGAGTTTGGTTGGGATTAATATTGTTGCTGCTTTACTAACTTGGATTGTATTAGAATCCCATTTCTTGAATATTTTAGTAGCTAATCAAGACAACCAAAAAATATTTTACGCACTTTTTTTTTGGTTTGTGTATTTAATTAATAACAAAGGATTTAATTCTATATTACGCCCAGCTTTTGGCTATACTCATATTAGGTTAGATGGCGATCGCTTTATCATCCATAAATGGTTGACAAACTATAAACTAGCAAAAATATTAATCCGAGTCAGTTCTAAAAATGTTCAACGTGTAAGCTTGAAACATTTAGGAGAACCTTTCCTGAAAAATGTATTGACTCTCTGTTTGATTAAATTGTCCACAATCAATATCCAAACAGGCGTATTTTTACCTCGTTCCGAACAAAAATGGTTAATTAAAGAAATGAACTATTTTCTTGAAGAGATTAGAAAATAATAATTTTATTGCCAGTAAAATTATTTTCGATACTTAAATTTACAATCGCATTTTAAATAATAAGTTGCAATCATCAATCCCGCTAAAAATCCTCCGATATGGCCTACGATGCCATATCCAAAATAAAGATCGATACAAGTTTGTAATACCAGATTAAACATAATAAGCTGGATTCCATTAATCAAGTAATTAAATAATGCTTTTTTATTTTTAGACCGTTTTAGCCCATCTAAAAATAAAGCAAACAAAACTCCCATCAAGCCCATAATTGAACCAGACGCGCCTAAATAAACCGTACCATCATTACCTTGTTGAAAGCTAATTAAAATAGCAATAAGGCTTGCTCCCAAAGTACAAAACAAATAAGTTATAACAAGTCTCCATCTGCCAAAAACAGGCTCAATAAAACCGCCAAAGCAATAGAGAACGAGCATATTAATTGCCAAATGAGCAATATTAGCATGAAGAAAACTAACAGTAATAATTCGCCACCAATCACCATCTAAAACTAAGTAAGGTATTAGTACGCCAAATTCATCAAAGCGATCGCCAAATTGACGACCATTTTCTCCAGTAAAGAATTGAATTATAAAAATAAAACAATTGAGAGAAATAATAATTCTAGTTATTAAAGGTATTTTGATTTTTGATACATATAGTTTGTGAAATAGTCTTATATTATTTTCGTGATAGCCACGGTGCATGATTGGATAACAGTCAATTAGTCTAGGGATAATTTCTAATTTATAGCTATTATTTAATACTAATCGTGAGATCTACATCACAAAGACTACTTAAGATTTTATATAAAACACTTCTATTTAGTTAAACTATTGACCTCAATAGCAGTTTCTTCAGGTTTTCCAGAAAGAGGAAATATTAAAACGTTTTCAATTGATTGATTATCTAAAATCTCAGGAATGCGATGAAATTGCTGATTCGTAATTGCAATACCACCATACTGTTTAATATAATTCAGCTCTGCATTAAAATTTTTTTCATTATAGTTTTGAATAAAAACACGGTCGATATCCCAATTTTTCCAATCGGCAGCAAAGTAACGTTTTGCCCAATAAGGATTGTGATGACACAAATCAAAACTAACTTTAGGATTGGCTTGCTTCATAGATTCGATCATTTCTTGGACAAACTTAGTCAGGCTAGCAGTGCGGTCTATTTCTCCTGGTAATTCAGCATGATAGCCCAAATAATCGTCCCACTGTACTGCATCTATAGCTGGATATCGCTGCACAAATTCGGTAACAATATCGCGAAAGAAATGGGCAACCTGAAGATTCTCAACATCCAATAAATAATGTTCTACCCCTGCATAGGTGCGATCTATTCCTGGGACAATCCACTTTTGAGCGATCGCTTTATCAAAAATAGGACTATTTTTATCGATTTTAATTCCTTTTACAAATAAGGCTTGAACTTCAATCCCTAGCTTGTGTGCTTCAACAAAAAGCCAGTCTAGCCATTGATCGCCAAACAAATTAGGACAGCTATCATAACCAAGAGTTCGCTGCATCACCTGGCTTTTATACATAGTACAGGCATTACCCCAGACTCCATGAATAATGGTATTAAAACCTTGAGCGCGGTAAAAACGAACCCGCTCTCGAATCACTTGTTCGCTAGCATTGTTGGTAACCTGGTAACGACTTAAATATATACCTCGAATATTTTTCTTTGACCAATCAGTTTTGGGCAACGCTTTGTTTTTTACCTTTACTGGGCTAAGTTGCTCCTCGCTAGTCTCTATAGTCGGAGGAATAGGAGTCTTAGAAATAGAAACAGGAGGCAAACTTGGTGTCGGAGTGGGAGGAGTATGAGGAATGGGAGGATCTTGAGCTACTGGAATAGCAATTTCTATCCCTGGGATTTTGACCAACAAATTATTAATTTGATTGACATCAATATTTGGCACACCATTTTGGCGCAACCACCAGAAACCTCCTCCTAAAAAAAGCAAGATTGCTGAGATAGGTATATTAGCGCAACCACAGCCTTTATTTTTACTTTGTTCTTCTTTTTTCATTCCTCGTTTTTACACCTCAAATTTACATCCAGTTACCCACCAAAATAAATGGAGCCCAGTAATAAGGATGACTATATTGTTCTGAGTGCATCAGGGCAATTTGAGCTTCTCGTAAAGCTTGAGATTTAGTCACAGAAGATGTATTGCTGGCTAGTTGCTCATAAAACTTGTCCATTAAGGCTACTGTAGATTGGTCTTCTACTGACCACAAGGTGGCTAAAGTGCTTCTGGCACCAGATCTCCCCGCAATACCTGCAATACCAAGGGCTGCTCTGCGATCGCCTTCTGCGGTTTGACAAGCACTCAAAACAAGTACTTCAATCGGTTTAGCATCAATACTTTCTTCTCTGGCTTTCAAGATATTTTCAAAATCTTTAACCTTAATGCGATCGCCCCAAGTGACAATAAAAGTTTCTTCAGGATTGGAGCTAAATTGACCGTGAGTAGCTAAGTGAATTAAAGGAGATGGAGTGTTTTCCAGTTTTTCTTGGAAGTTTTGACTAGTAAAGTCTTGATTTAGCAATAACTGAGAAGGAAAGGTTTCGGATATTCCTTTTACCTCTGTTTTTACTCCTGGTAAGGCACTAAATCCTTCATTTGACTCGCTTACCCCTGCGACCACAGCTTCCAATTTTTGTTTTTTAATTTCTGTGGGGTCGAGTAGCTGTAAGCCTGGAGAAAGGGCGACGG
>CAKZYI010000211.1 GCA_937884735.1 uncultured Pleurocapsa sp. | reverse complement strand
GCAATATTTCTTGATGTTAGATGTTGTCGTAGCCCCTACGGTTACGCAACAATGGAAGAATTACGAGCGGCGTTAGCCAAATTTCAAGCTGCGGGTAAAAAAATTATTGCTTATGACGTAACCTTAAGCGAGCGAGAATATTATTTATCTTCCCTGGCTGATGAAATTGTAGTTAACCCCATGGGAACAATGGAACTCAATGGCTTAAATTCCAAGCAAATGTTCTTTAAAGGTGCATTAGAAAAATATGGTGTTGGGGTACAGGTGATTCGAGTAGGCGATTATAAATCAGCAGTAGAACCTTACATTCGCACAGATCTTAGTGCAGCTAACCGAGAACAAACCAAGGCTTTGTTAACAGATTTATGGGGTAAATTTCTCGATACAGTTGCCGACAGCAGAGGGTTAGAAGCAGACAAGCTACAGAAAATTGTTGACAAGCAAGGATATGTAGATCCCAAAGATGCCCAAAAAATAGGTTTGATAGATCGAGTGGGTTACTACGACAATGTGGTTTCCAAATTAAGAGAATTAACGGGAGAAACAGAAGAAGCAGCGCAAAGCTTTAGACAAGTTGACCTCAATATGTATGCCGATCGCACTATTCGTCCTTCAGAAGCTTCGATAATGGCTGAAGAAAAGATTGCTGTAGTTTATGCAGAAGGGGCAATTGTGGGAGGAAGAGGAAGTATCGAAACTATTGGAAGCGATCGCTTTGCCGAAGTATTTCGCGAACTCCGTGAAGATGAAGCTGTCAAAGCAGTTGTCTTGAGAGTGAACAGCCCAGGGGGCAGTGCAACCGCCTCAGAAGTAATTTTGCGCGATATACTTTTGACTAAAAAGCAAAAACCGATTGTGGTTTCTATGGGTAATGTAGCTGCTTCTGGTGGTTATTGGATTGCAGCAGGGGCAAATAAAATATTTGCTGAAGAAAACAGTATTACGGGGTCAATTGGGGTATTTGGCTTGTTGTCTAACATTCAAGAAATTGCCAACAATCATGGTGTTACTTGGGATGTGGTCAAAACAGGAGAATTTGCCGATATAGGTTCTAATGTTCGTCCTAAAACTGATGCTGAGTTGGCTATCTATCAAAAGTCGGTTAACAAGACTTACGAACTATTTTTGAGAAAAGTATCTCGCTATCGCAACCTACCCAAAAAGAAGGTCAAGGAAATAGCTAAGGGTAGAATATGGTCGGGAAAAGAAGCCGTTAAAATTGGTTTGGTAGACGAAATCGGCGGATTAGAAAAAGCGATCGCTTATGCTGCCGAACAAGCTAAATTAGATAATGATTGGCAGCTACAAGAATACCCTCAACAGCATCGCTTTGAAACAGAGCTAGTACAGCGTCTATTTGATGTAAAAATTATGGAAAAGCAAGGCAAAATTGACCCCATAACCGCAGAATTTCTTAGAGCTAGGCAAGAATTGGCAATTCTCCAGCACTTTAGCGATCCTACAGGAGTTTATGCCCGTATGCCCCTGAATTTTGAAATTGACTAAGTTGCTGTGGTTTTGAAAGAAACTTATTTGATTGGATGATGGAAAGCGATCGTAAGTCTATATAATCGCAAGTCTATAATATTTATCAAAAGTTATCTTTCATGCCTCTAATGCGTCCAAAAACTCTAGCAGGTTGAGTGATGTTTGCAGTAGCCTGTAACTCAGGGGTATCCCAGCGTAAGAAGGGATTAGTTTGTTTTTCTATACCAAGAAGAGAGGGTACAGTAGGAATATGCTGACTGCGGGCTTGTTGGCCTGCTTTATATCGCTCTTGTAATGCTACATTTTCTCGATCTACGGTTACAGCAAATTTCAAATTACTAAGAGTGTATTCATGGGCGCACCAAACACGAGTGTTATCGGGAAGCTGGCGTAGTTTACTTATAGAATCAACCATTTGGGAAGGAGTACCTTCAAACAGTCTGCCACAACCCCCTGCAAAGATAGTATCTCCACAAAATAGTTCTCCAGTTTCCTCTGCTTCTATGGGCGGAAAATAGTAAGCAATGTGAGCGCGAGTATGCCCAGGGACAAAAAATACTTGACCTACTCTATCTGCAAATTGAACTGTATCATCTTGTTTTAAAAAGACTTGTTGATGAGGAATTCTTCCTTTGTCTTCTACACCGCCATATACGCATAAATCAGGGAAATGCTGAATCAATTCTTTATTTCCTCCAACATGGTCGTAGTGATGATGAGTGTTAAAAATAGCAACTAGTTGGCAATTAATCTTAGCTAAATAGTCTAAAATAGGCGAAGCCACTGCTGGATCGATTACTGCTGCTTTTTTTTGTTTTAAATCTGATAAAACAAATACATAGTTGTCTGCTAAAACGGGAATACGCTTAATTTCCATGTTGAGCTAAATTTCTGAGGATTATACTCTCGACGTTCATAGGTACTGTATTCCATCATATTAGGGTAATATCTCTTGTTTTTGTTTCAAAACAAACAGCTATGCTTAAAAAGTATTGTGGGTTATGAGTTGGTTAATGGTTAAATTTCAATTTTCAATTTGATGTTCAAAGATTCATCAGAAGTATGTGGTTAATGTAATTAACTAATATTACGTATTAATGGATCTGTTGAGATTGAAAAAAATCAAAGAGAGAAAATTCATGAATTTATTTCTATAGCAGTCTGGGATCATTCATGAAAATAACCAATAATAAAAGACTGATGGCAAATGACATTTAAGACTAATATTTTTCACAACTCAAATAGGATTGCTATGTACATATTAATAGTTTTAGTATTTCATTCTTATGGGTAAATTCAGCAATTAAATATAGTCGGAATTATAGTTATAGATTCAAAATTTTCAAATAGATAAAATTATATGTTTAATAGTTCCACTAACAACTTTTTATTTAGTCTTATTAAGAATAAGCCTCGCCATATTATTGCTTTTTCTGTTTTTAGTTTTAGCAGTGCTATTTTAAATACAGTTGCTATTATTTTATTGATTCCTATCCTACTTCTCATTTTAAATAATGATACGGCTATTATTGCAGCAAATTATTCTTTTTTTGTTAAGCACTGTTTAGCTTTAAGTAATAATTTGGGTGCTGATTATAAATTAATAATCTTAATTTTATTAGGATTATTGGCAAAAATTGCCAGTATTATTACAGCTTATTTTAGCTCTATTACTAATCTAAAGCATACCAAATATTTAATTTATGAAGTAAGGCAGGTAAGTTTTAAATTGCTCTCCAAAGTTGACTTAAACTATTATCATCGTCACAAAACAGGCGATATTTTATTTAAAATAAATAGAGAAATAGACAAAGCTATTTTAACAATTAAAAGTAGCCAAAAGATATTAGCTAATTTGAGCACGATTTTGCTTTTATCGACTGCATTGATTTTAATTTCTTGGAGGCTAACTTTAATTTCGTCTGGATTGATTAGCTTGAGTTTTATAGTCAATAGTTTTATTCGCGATCGCATCAAAAAAAGGGAGGCTATATTATTTCACAAATCTCAAACCTATAATCGCAAAACAATAGAGTTTTTAACGGGAATTGAGTATATCAAGAAATTGGCTCATGAAGCACAAGAATATCAAGCTATAGTTCAGTCAATTTCAGCAAAAAATAAAGCGGAACTAAATGTTCAAGCTTTTTCATTTTCTATCAAGCCTATTAATGAAATACTAGGTATCATAATTGTTCTTGTATTAACTTTCAGTAGCTATTATTTATACAATCAACAACTGCCGACTTTTTTTCCTATTCTGTTAGTATATTTATTGATTATCTTCAAATTACTGCCTTTAGTTAGTCAGCTAAATAATGCTCGTCATCAATATATTAATAATAAATCTAGTATAGAAGTAATTAGCCGTTTCTTAAATGAAATAAAAAAACCAACTATTAAAACAGGTAATACAGTTTTTACTGGCTTAAAACATAAGATTAATTTATATAATGTTACCTTTGCCTATCCTAATCATGCTCAAATAGTTTTAGATAAAATCAATCTAAATATTATGAAAGGCAGTACTGTGGCTTTGGTAGGTTCTTCTGGTGCAGGTAAATCTACTCTTATAGGCTTATTATCAAGACTTTACGATCCAATCGAAGGAAAAGTTACAATTGACGATCGAGATCTTGCAGAATACTCCCTTGCTAGCTTAAGAAAATCTATTACAGTGATTAATAAAGAGCCGTTTTTGTTTAACGAATCTATTTTTTATAATATAACTTATGGTTTGAATAATATTAGCGAATTAGAAGTAATTGCTGCTACAAAAAAAACTAAATTATATGATTATGTTCTCAAATTATATGATGGATTTGATTCAAAAATAGGCAATAAAAAAACAATAATTTCTCAATCAACAAGACAATTAATTGCCATCACCAGGGCTTTACTTAGCGATCCTGAAATAGTAATTTTAGATGAACCATTAAGAAATATAGACAAAGGCGATCGTGAAACTCTGCAAAATGCTTTAAATGAATTATGCCGCGATCGCACTACTATTTTTATTACTAATCGACTTGCTACCATTAAAAAAGCCGATAAAATAATTATTTTAAACAAAGGCAAAATAATTGAATCTGGCACACATCAAGAACTACTAAAAAATGGTAATTTATACAAGCGAATGTGTTCGGCACAGTTCAAAACTAGCCAGCAATCCCATCAACAATCATTAGCTAAAAAAATATCTAAAAAACTGGCTCGTCAAGAAAATAATACTTTATCTTATGAAATTAGAAATAATCTTAATTCACTATTAAACTATCTACAGTTAGTTAATGAAGGTTTGGTAGAAGAAGATTTAGAACAAGAAAAAATTCTGGATGAGTCTTATCAATCAGCAAAAAATATGCTGGCTAGTTTACGAGAATACGAACGTAAAATTGCGCGAGGATTTGAGAAGAATGGCTAATTGCTAGCTGCTAATATCTTTAAAGCTTTATCTGTAACGCGACAAGTACGCCAATCGGGTAATACCTGGGCACCCATGCTTTGATAAAAAGCGATCGCACTCTCATTCCAATCTAGAACACTCCATTCCAACCTTCCTGCATCCCTTTCTATTGCTAACTTACCCAAGTAAGATAACATTGCCTTGCCTATCCCCTGGCGACGATATTCAGGCAAAACAAACAAATCTTCGAGATGTATGCCTGGTTTGGTTAAAAAAGTTGAGTAATTAGGAAAAAACAAAGCAAAACTAATTACCTTACTGTCTACTTCAGCAACGATAGCTTCAGCATAAATCCGACTACCAAATAAATGTTCGTGCAAATCTCCTTCTGTACCTATTACTTGATGAGTTAATTTTTCATATTCTGCTAATGCTTTGATTAAGTTGAAAACATCGGTTACATCATTCTGAACAGCTTGACGAATTTGAAATTCTAATTTCATCTTTGATAGTAATTATCAATTATTAATTTAAACTTGGCAGCTAGGACAAAAATGAGAAGATCTTCCCCCTAGCTTTATTTTTTCAATTGGAGTACCACATACACGGCAAGGTTGTTCTTTTCTACCATAAACTAAGGCAGAATCTCCATAATTCCCGCTAACTCCCAGTAAATTAAGAAAATCGCTAAAGGTAGTACCGCCTTTATCAATAGATGTTT
>CAKZYI010000210.1 GCA_937884735.1 uncultured Pleurocapsa sp. | reverse complement strand
GTTACACATGCACGTAATCTTGCATATAACAACTACACATCAGGTTCGACAGGAAAACCCAAGGGCGTATTAGTTCCCCACAAAGGATTGACTAACCTAACCGAACACAAAATTAGAGCCTGTCAGGTCGATCGCAATAGCTGTGTTTTACAATTCTTCTCCTTTAGTTTCGATGCTTCGATCCCCGAAATAATCATGTCCTTAGGCTGTGGTGCAAAACTATGTCTGGCGGATAAAGAAACCCTGCTACCAGGGGAAAGTTTATTAAACCTAATGCGAGCGCAAATAGTCACTCACTTTACGATGACCCCCTCCGCTTATTCGACTTTTCCCGCAGCCGATTTACCAGATCTAAAAATGGTCTTAGTAGGAGGGGAAGCACCATCGGCAGAATTAATTAACCAATGGTCGGAAAATAGGCTGTTTATCAACGCTTATGGTCCCACGGAGGTAACGGTTAATGCCAGCATGGTTAGCTGCGCTAATGGTAATCCTGTCGAGCCGACTATTAGCCCTAGTGCAAATAAACAACTCTACATTTGCGATCGCAATTTACAATTAGTCCCCGTCGGCGTTATTGGAGAATTACATATTGCTGGAGTAGGATTAGCCAGAGGATATTTAAACCGCCCAGATCTAACCGCTGAAAAATTTGTACCGAACCCGTTCGTAGGGACGTACCATGGTACGTCCCTACAATATGCACGGCTATATAAAACAGGCGATTTAGCCTATTACTTCCCCAATGGCAGAATAAAACTACTGGGCAGAATTGATAATCAGGTTAAGATCCGCGGTTTTCGGATTGAGCCTGGAGAGGTTGAAATTCTTATTAATCAGCATCCCGACGTAAAAATTAGCGTCGTTACGCCTTTGGAAAATAACCAGGGTGATAAATACTTAGCTGCTTATGTTGTACCTAAAAATAAAGAGCTTCAGGTATCTAGCTTGCGTAACTTCCTAAAATCGCGAGTTCCTGCCTATATGATTCCTCAAAGTCTGGTTATCTTGGAATCACTACCTTTGAATCCTAATGGCAAAGTCGATTTAGCTGCATTGCCTAATCCCGATCGAGTTAGAGAAGAAAAAGAAATTGTCTCTCCCCGCAATGCTAACGAAGCCAAACTAGCGGAAATCTTCGCTCAAATACTAGAAATAGAGCAAATCGGCATCTACGATAACTTTTTCGATTTAGGCGGACATTCATTACTGGCAACGAAGCTGATTGCTCTTTTATTGGAAGAATTTCAGATTGATATCAATGTCATCGATTTATTTGAAGCCCCTACCGTAGAAGGATTAGCCAAGCGCATTGAAGATAAAATAACCTTCAAGGCAGTTTCTAGTGATGATGACGATGATGATGAACGAGAAATAATAAAAATTTAATTCCCGTAGAGACAAGGCATGTCTTGTCTCTACGATTCCTGACCTCAAACACAAATGAACACCACCTCACAAATCCCTTGGCTTCCCAAACTTAACTCCGATCCGAGTGCAATACTATGCCTATTCTGCTTTCCCTATGCGGGTGGCTCAAGCTATATTTACGATCGCTGGTCAGATTATTTACCAGATACTGTGGAAGTTTGCCCCGTTGAATTACCAGGAAGACGAAAAAGATTTATTGAAGCTCCCTATCAAAATCTAGATTCGCTATTATTAGATCTATCGGCAGCTTTATTACCTAATTTAGATAAGCCATTTGCCTTCTTCGGACACAGCATGGGCGGGTTAGTAAGTTTTGAGCTTACTCGCTTGCTGCGCCAAAAATATAAAATAAGTCCAGTACATCTGTTTATTTCTGCCTGTCGTGCGACTCAACTAGCTAAATCTAAACCAGATATTCATCATTTAGAAGATAAGGCTTTTACTCAAGAAATTATACGCTTAGGCGGTACTCCCCAAGCTATTTTGGATGATAAGGAAATGATGGAATTGATTCTACCTACCCTAAAAGCTGATTTTAAAGCGATTGAAACCCATGTTTATCTTCCACAACCAGCGTTAAACATCCCCATAACAGTGTTTGGTGGGGATAGGGATACCGAAGTAACTTCAGCCGAATTAGCAGCTTGGGAAGAACAAACAACGGCTAATTTTGAACTAAAAATGTTTTCAGGTGGACATTTCTTTATTGATTCAGAGCAATCGCTTATCTCAAATTCAATTAGCAAGGCTCTTGAGTTGTATGTTTAGCAGAGGAGACGGGGAGACGGGGACTGGAGGACAGCTAAGGACTAACGACTAACGACTAATGACTAATGACTAAATGACTAATAACTATAAAAAAAATTATGGGATCGATCGCACCTTTACTAAACTTTTTTAAATATATCCTGACAGGGTTTATTATGTATGGCTGTTTTATTGTAGTCGAGCGCATACGCCCAGTTGAAGAGCATCAGCCGTTAAAAGATATCTGGTTTAATTTGCGATGGTATGTACTCTACAGTGTAATTGCGATTGGACTACAAACTTTAGGGATGAGTAAGATTATCGAGTTTGCCCAAAATAAACTGAATGCGCCTTTTATTAGTATTCCTACTCCTAGTAACTGGTGGCAATATGCTTTAGCTGCTTTATTCTATTTTTTAGTAGTTGATTTCTTTTACTATTGGTTTCACCGTTGGCAACACAAAAGAGCCTTTTTATGGGAACAGCACAAGTTTCATCATAGCGAGCGATCGCTCAATGTTACTAGTTCGAGAAGAGTTCATTGGTTAGAGGATCCTTTTATATTATTCTTTCTAGCTATCCCGATGGGAGTTTTATTTAATTTTAATACTCTAGCACTCGGAATTTTGGATTTTATTGAAATTCTTTGGCTACAGTTTATCCATATGAATTTACGCCTGGAGTTAGGTTGGTTTTCCCGTGTTGTCACTGGTCCCCAATATCATCGCATTCACCATTCATTCAAAGACGAACATATAGATAAGAACTTCTCGGCTTTCTTCCCTATTTGGGATATTATCTTTGGTACTTATTACCATCCCCACAAAAACGAATTTCCCCCAACAGGCTTGCATACAGGAGAAACCTACAGCAATCTCTGGACAGCTTCGGTATTGCCTTTTAAAGAATGGACAGGTAAACCATATCTAGGTACTTGGTTGAGAAAAAATAAAGTCGTTAAAAAGAAGCTCAAGATGAAGTTAGTTATCACCAGAGAAGAATCTAGTGTCGCTTTTGAAGAGCTACATTATCGTTATGGCATTACTTTTGATGTAACTGTTCTTGAGACTAGACTAAATTGGTCTAACAATCTTGCTCTAGGCTTTATTAATTGGACTCAGGTAAAAAAAGGATTACAAATACAGTTTGATTCGTTTCAACCCCGAACTAATTTAGCGATCGCCAGTTATTTAATGCCAGCAGATCCCCTCCAGTTTAATTTTTATTTATCGGGGTCATGTCTGGGAAGAATTCAAGATAATACTCTTAAC
>CAKZYI010000209.1 GCA_937884735.1 uncultured Pleurocapsa sp. | reverse complement strand
TTGGCTCAAAAAGTTATTAATCTAGATCGTCGCTAAAGAGTTAGCTAACTCAATATAGATGGTGAGTCTATTTTTCCCCATCTGCAAAATAAGCTGATTAATGAGCTTCAACTGATTTATAAATGACGCGATTGCGACCTTTAAGTTTGGAATCATACAAAGCAGCATCAGCAGCAGAAATTAATGTATGGGGAGAAGAACGAGTGTCAGGGATAATACTCGAAACTCCTAAACTAATACTCACAATATTGCCAATTTTAGATGCAGTATGAGGTATTTGTAGATCTTTGATCTGCTGGTGAATTCCTTCGGCTACTCTAATTGCGCCCTGTCCTTCTGTATAAGGTAAAATGATTGCAAATTCTTCTCCGCCATAACGAAATGCCAGATCTGCAGGGCGTTTAACTGCTCTATCTATCCCTTGAGCAACTTCATAAAGACAGTTATCTCCCGCTTGGTGTCCGTAAGTATCATTGTAAGCTTTAAAATAGTCTACATCGCACAATATCAACGATAAATATTCTCTTTCTCTGGCACATCTAGACCATTCTTGAGTAATGTATTCATCAAAGCGGCGACGGTTAGCTATTTGAGTTAGGCTATCTATGTTAGCTTGGTAGGTTAGTCGTAAATTTGCTCTTTTGAGGGTGATTTCTATTTGTTTGCGATCGCTAATATCGCGAAAAGTCATGGCTATACCATCACCCAACTTCACCGCTACAATATGAAACCAAAGTTTGAGAGAATCAGAATTATAATAGTATTCTTTTTCTAAAACAGTACAAGTTTCTACTACTTGAATAAACAAGTCTAACAATCCATCAAATAGATGACCAGAAGAACTTGCCACAAACAATCTTTTTCCCTTCAAGGTTTGAGTTGTTTCTCCTACGGTCATCGCCGCAACGGGATTAGCAATTAACCATTTGAAATCAACAATTTGATTTTGGCTATCTCGAACAGCTTCAAAAGCAGCAACTCCATCTAATGAACTGTTTAATACTCCCGTCAACAATGCTCTAGATTTATTTAGTTCTCTCTCAGCCATTTCTCGTTCAATTATTTTTTGATTGAGAACTTGTCTAAATTTATGTTGTTGATTAACAATTTCTAATTGGGTTTGAACTCTAAAAATAACTTCTTCCAGAAAAAATGGTTTAGTAATATAGTCAACTCCACCAATTTTAAACGCCTCCACCTTATCAAATTCTGAGTCTAGACCGCTAAGAAATATGATTGGTATATGGCAAGTCTCAGGCTGAGATTTTAGGGTGCGACAAACTTGATAACCATCCAAAACTGGCAGCATAATATCAAGTAAAATTAAGTCAGGACATTCAGCCTTAATCATCGACAAAGCCATTTTGCCGTCAGTAGCAGAGCTAACTCTATATCCTTTATCTTTCAGTAGAGATGACAAAATCAGAACGTTTTCTGGTAAATCATCAACTATGAGTATGTTTTTATGTAGATTGTCTTGATACGTTATGTTCATCTACCACTATAGGGTAATAACTATGGTATGCACATGAGAAAAGTAACCATAGTCAATAAAATATTATTACTTGGTCTATAGATATGCTCTAAATACTAAATTTTGCTGAATATTTGGCAGATTAAATAATTGTTAGACAGGGAAATAAACTATTTTTACGTCAGGCATATAGCAAGGAAAAACAACTGAATAACATTGTTTTCTGACTTATTTTTGTTCTTTAGAATTATTTTTAGATGGCGCGCTTGTAGTAGTTGTCTAAGAGTACAAATCAACTCTATACATAATAGATAACTCAATTTTTTTCATACTAGTAGTTATTGTATGTCAAGATTATTTTGTAAGTTTAGTTCAACCAGATGTATCTGTTATATCATCTATTTTCGTAGGTGCAAATGATATTATCGTTTGTAGGTCTAGCTGACTGACTCTAAGAACAAAAACCAGTAAAGACTATCTAATTACTAGATTATCGATCGCACTTTTGCGGTTGTATTGCGATCTTTTATTACTTGAGTTTATTGGGTGTAACTGACGTAAAACTACTGGCAACAGCAGCTAGAAGATTTCAATCTTCATTGCTACCCCAGACATCCATGAATCTAATTACTATGTTCACCATATTCAATTTTTGTAAATGCCTACTTTGCCCTTACAAAGATTGACGAGATGCCAGTTTTTCTACGGTTGCTTGAACTTCTTCTAGCATCTGATGCCGACTGGTATTTATATCCGTATTGTTGAAGTTGGGAACAAGATTTCGAGCTTGAAGAGCCATATGCAACTGTAGCTGCGCCACATATTCACCGATATCCTCTGTTGACAATTCTGGTTGTTGACTTGTAGATCTTATCTCCAAAGCTTTAAACCCCTAATACTTAATTTTGTTAGATAGACGATTTATGTAAATAAAATTATCATGGATGACTATCATTATGTATAACTTTTTACAAAATTAAAACATTTTGCAATATTCTAAATTTATTTTTTTTATCCTATATTATGCGATCGACAAAATCCTATTGCCTGTTAATAAGCAAAATAGAAAAGTATGACAATTCTAGTTCGGGATAATCGTTTAGATTGTAATAGGTTTTTTGATCGGGAAAGGTGGCTTTTTCTACAATCGCGCTAGAACCTAGTAAATTTCGACTTTGTAAAATGTGCCAAACTTCCTTGTAAACCGAACTTACTTTGAGCAAAATGACTACTTCAGCTAAGTCTAAGGCCGTTTCTAATTCTTGAACTGAGTAAATTGCAGGTAGTACAATTAATTTTTGTCGATTAACGGTCAGAGGAATTTTTAAGGCAGAAGCGATCGCCATTGCCGAACATACTCCTGGGATAGTTTCAATTTTGGCATCTGAATCTAATTCTTGTAAAGTCTGAGCGAGGTAAGTAAAAGTGCTGTAGAAGCTTACATCTCCCAAACAAGCAAAACTGACGTCTGTTCCCTGTTTAAGATAGTGCCATACTTGTGCCGCAGCTTTTTGCCAAGCATTCTGGAGTTTTTGCTCATCCTGAAGGTAAGGAAAATCTAAAGGTAGCAATATTTGCTCTGGCTTTAGCCAGCAATTGACGATGCTTTGGGCAATGCCTAATTTGTTGTTGATACCAGAAGGAAAAGCGACAACAGTAGTTTGTTGTAAAATTCGCAATCCTTTAACTGTGATTAGTTCTGGATCTCCTGTTCCGACACTAACACCGTATAAAACTCCTTTTTGCACTTTAATAATTTTTATGGTTAATCGAATTTACTCTTTACCATAGCTTGAGTTAGATATTCTTCGCACAAAACTATCGCAATGGAACTGAGGTTCTCATATACACGAGGCACAGTCTGATGTTCTAGTTTTAGCTAATGACGAATGACGAATAACTAATGACTAATTAAGACATACATCACAAATCTGAGAATTGCTATATCAAATCTTTTAACATATCTTTATTTAAATTACAGTTGATTTTAATTGTTTGGATCTATATTTTTGTTCCTTAATTTTATATGCATCAAACTAGATTTTTGCTATTTTGAATATTTTTTATTAAGTAACTACACTTAAATAAAAATACCTGATTTTATTTATGCAAAAAAAAACCACAGGTGGTATAAATACTGATTTATATGAAAATATTTTTTTCTGTATTCTGCAAGGCTATTTTTGCTTGCATATTTGAAAAAAGAGGTTATATTAGTATTCGAAAATATTGATTATTTAACACCTATTGTATTCAACATCCTAAATTCTATTTTTATTTGTATAAAGTATTGTAGATTGAATATTTTTTGTATGTATTGAATATCTAATAAAAAGCGTTTCTTGATAGTCATTAATAGTAAGACATTAAATCAACTATCAACAACTAGGCAGAAATAACTATTTGCTAATTGATACAGTTTTTTATTCCTTATCTCTAAATAAATATAGTAAAAGCATCTAATACTGAGAGGTATCAACCACAAGAGATGTCAAACAAAAATTTTTATTATCTAGAAAACTCCAATAATTCTAGTCAAGATAATTTAAAACTATTGAATTCTGAGTCTATTAAAAAAGATAGTAACCAAGAAAAACTAAACACTTTAGATATAGTTGAGTCTAAAGTATGGCAAGGGATAAAGCTAGAACAAGAACATCAGTTAGACCAAGCCGTAGAATGTTATCGTCAAGCCGTAACATTGAATTCTCGTTCTGCTGTTGCACGCCATATAAAAAACAAAACAACCTAATTGAAGCGGATTATTATCATCGTTTGGCTCTATCTTTGGGTCAAGATAGTAATGGCGATCCGCATCAAATAGTATTAGAAGAATCAACAAATCAAATAAATCATCATCCTCAATATTCTCTATCTTCTTCTAATTCGCAGATGCTAGCAACCAAACCACAAACTAGCAATATTAAAGTAAATAATTCAATTAATCCTACAATATCTAGCTCTACTATCGTGTTGCCAAAATTAACTGCGGTTGCGCCAGGAACATATGTTGAAAACAATCAACTGGAAGTAACTAAAATTTATTTACAACAGGCTAAGTTATATTATTCTGATGCTCGATGGCATGATTGTTTTTATGCTTGCGAAGAAGCAGAAAAAATCTGCTCGGATTTGCCTGAGACATATAAGATATACGGTAACTCTTTACAGCAGATGGGTAAAATGCCTGAAGCAATGGGATACTACGCCAAAGCACTGGCTAAAGATCCTCATCTTGCTGAAGTGTATGCCAATATTGGTAGTCTTTATGCCAAGCAAAATAATTTGTCAGAGGCAATTAATTATTACCAAAAAGCATTGAGAATAGATTCTAAACAAGCAAAAATATGTTTGCATTTATCTAAAGCTTGGGAAAGAATAGGGGAAGATGAGCGTGCCTTAGATGCTTTGTTTCAGGCATTAAGCGTCCAGCCAGAAATTTTGACTGTTGCTCAATACATACAGTTAGTAGATGATTTATTAGCAGACAACAAAATACAGCAGGCAATTATTTGTTGCGAGCATGGAATTAAAATTAAACCTCCTGCCAAACCTCTGTATCTTAAGCTGATTAAAATTTTAGAACAGGATTGTCAAGTAGAAAAAGCAGCTAGTCACCGCCAGCTAATAGCCAATTTACCAGAAAATAGTTCTCAGCAAGGAGCTAAAAAGCTAAGAATTCAAAGATTATTGAGCCGTGCTGCTACTAAATACTTGCCTCCAGTAAATTCAAGCAGTGAGAAAAATAGCGATCGCTCTGGGAAATTAATTGAGCAGCAACTACAATCTAATGTTGTTGGCAATCCAAAATTATTGGCTCATGGGATTACTGAAGAAAATATAACCCCAGAGCAATATCTAGCAGAACTAAAAATACAGCCTGATTCATCTACAATTAGGCTAAACTTGGGTAATCTCTTTGCTCGTAAACAACAGTGGCGTGAAGCCATTGTTTATTATCAACAGGCAATCAAAATAGAGCCTAATTTAGCGATCGCTCATCTTCGATTAGGTAAGATTTATGGTATCTTGGGCAAGCATCTTGAAGGTGCAGAGTTAATTTATCGAGCGTATAGCATACAGCCAGAAATAGGTACTCCCGAACAGCATTACAAACTAGGGGAATTTTGGCTAAAACAACAAAAAGGCAAGGTAGCCATGAGCTGCTATCGTCGAGCGATTCAGCTCAAGCCAGGTTTTCAAGAAGCTTATGATAGATTAAGACAGTTAATTGCTCTCCAGACACAGCAGTCAGCCAAACTTGCTGAAGCAGAAGTTGAAAAGCCATCTACTCCTAAAGTGGCGGAGGTAAGTCAGGCAAACCGAGCCAAGGAACTTTCTCAAGATCGAGAACAAGAACAAGAACA
>CAKZYI010000208.1 GCA_937884735.1 uncultured Pleurocapsa sp. | reverse complement strand
CGCCGCCTTCTCCCCCCGCAGCAATCTCATAGATCTGTTTGAGATGTTCTTTATTGGAAGCATAAACCGTTAAAGAGCCACCATCGCCTCCAATGCCGCCATCTCCACCATCGCCGCCGTTACCACCATCAGCACCCTGTAAGTCTTTGCCTACATCTTTAGTAGATTGGCGATCGCAAAAAGCGTCATATCCTTCAGCTCCCTGTTGTCCTGCTGCACCGTTGCCACCACTTAGATCGAGGGTCATAGGTGAGCCATCGGCAAATACTGTCAAACTGTCACTATTGCGTCCATTGTTTCCTTTTAATCCTGCTTCTCCGCTATCTCCAGATTCACCCAGCGATCGATTATCTGCTGCGAGTACTGAAGAACATAGGAGCGATTGAGAAGTAGAGCCAGAGGGAATAAATTGAGGTAAGGCTAAGATTGCGACAAACAACGATACCTTACTTAAAAAACGTACTTGCATGAGTTTATAAAAACTAAGTCGATCGCATTTTTTGTTATGTGTGTTGTTCGTGTATCGCACATTTTCAACAAAATGTCATTATTTTTTTAGATTTTGTTGATAAATTTTAATATTCTTACTTGATTTTTTAGTAAGTTATTTTCAAGCTAACTTTACAACAAAAATTTATTCTGATTTAACGATTTATGAACAATTTTCTTTAAAAAATAAATTAAACAAATAATTGTTGCTTTGTTTGAGTTGACTAGACTTTAAAAAAGGAGAATGAAAGTATCAGCAAGGAGATGAGTTTACATCTCTTTTTTTAATCAAAGATGACATAGGAAAAACTATGATTATTAGCAAGACTGTCAAGAATGTTATTCAATACATCACTGAAGGGTTTATTGAAATATTTAGTCCCAACAAAGATAGTTATCCTGAAGTAGGATTTCAGCCTTATGGTGGAACTATTTCCCATCATGATTCTCGCTATAAATGGTAGCTTAAATTATATCGTCATGCCAATTGCTTTCTCGACGAGAAATTAATTTTTAGGTTAACAATTAAGATGAAGCTGTTAGTTATATAAACTGCACATTATTTAACTGCTTGGAAAACAGTCTCCCTTTCTTCCAGTCCCCAAGTCTCCCCGTTAGCCATAACAAGCAAATTAAATGCGTAACAGCTTATTTTTAGGCAATAAGTATAAATACATTGCTAATTAACATTAAATAACCCAGAAATATCCTAGAAAAATTATCATCTAGAAGATTTCTGGGTTGATTTATTTTTTACAAATATAGAAATTATATCAACTAGCTTTCTTTCTCCCAGTCAGGACAATTATCATCAGTCCACCCTTCTGGGTGCATGGCACAGACTAGCAGATTGCCATTGTAGCTTTGTCCGTGATAATTAGCGCAATTAATACAGGCAGGATTGCTGGTTACAGACGGTGTGTGAAAACTAACATTAGTAAAATCATCATCAATAAAATTATTCCAATCTTCTCCTAACGCCGCATCTATTTCCTCAGTGGTGGTAACTATTACATCAACAACATTGTCAATAAATGTATCAACTTCTTCAGCTAAGTTGAATCCAAAGTCTGACAAAAAAGAATTTACATTCTCGCCAATGTCTTCAACAAATGATTCTGTAGCTTTTTCCACATCGACCAAAAAATTTTCCATGTCGGCTGCGGTTTTTTCTACCTGTTTCCACCATTGTTCCTGCCAATCATCCATGTTTATTTTCTAAATAGTAGAGTTTATTTCGATAATAAGGCTAAATTTATGCAGCTTACATTTCTTTTTTGAGGCGGCGTAATTCTTCTTTCAAAGATTCTACCTGCTGACGTAAATCGCTATTATCAGAATTAGGTTTACTAGATACATCAGTTTCAATTTTTACTTCTGGTTGAGGAGTTGTTTTGGGCTGTTCGTCTTCATCAACAATTTCAATTTTTCGTGGTTCCCTAGATTCCGAACTCTTTTCGCCACTTACAACTGCTCCTTGTTGAGCCTGTTCTACCAAATCATCAACAAATTTTCGAGCCTCATCAGTACTCATTTTACCCCTTTCTACCATTTCATCAGCTAGATTTTGGGCTTGGATTCTCAAATCTTTGAAGTTGTCATTGGCTTTTTCTTGTGCATAGGAGGCAAAACCAACACCCATATAAAAAGCTTTTTTGGCAATATCTTCAAAACCTGGCATATTTTTATCCCTTTCCTTCGGATTGCTTTACAACTTATTTTTAGTGTATATCAATCTTTATCTTGGTAAATTACAGTATGAGTTCGGACTTCCACATTAAGTTAGACGAAAATCAGGCTTTTATTCTAATCTTAAAGTAATCAGAGTGTCATCGTGAAAACTCCTCCACAAATAGTCAGCACTTCCCTTCCTCTTTCAGTCAAGCTTCTTGATTATAAACAAGCAGGAGCATCTAATAGCTTTTTACCCAAACCTGCTAGGCTTTCAAGCTTGGGATGGAATGATATTCATTTAGAACTCCATCAACAGCCAAAGTTTGAAGTTCAAGAACATCACCACAATATGCATGTGGTTGCTCTAGGGCTTTCTGATTCACGGGGAGAAAGATGGCTAGATGGCAAAATTCAGCAGGAGAAGAGAAATAGGGGAGATATTGCCATTATTCCTCACAATATTGCTCATCGATGCAACTGGAATAATTTAGCCGAGTTTGCCATTTTAGCAATCGAACCCACCCTTTTAAAACAAGCTGGACAAGATTTAATCGATGGAGATCGCATTGAACTTGTGCCACGGTTTATGACCGAGCAGGATGACCTACTAAAAGGGATTATCATAGCCTTAAAAGATGAATTAGAGTCCCACAAGATTGCGGGCGGCTTGTTGATTGATAGCCTCAAAATTACATTAGCAATTCATCTATTGCGAAAATACTGTGTCACAAAGCCCAAAATCTTTAGTTGCAGAGATGGTTTATCAAAATTAAAGTTCAAACAGATAACTGAATATATTAATGAGCATCTAGATAGAGATTTAAAAATTGTTGAGCTAGCTGCGATCGCTCAAATCAGCCCGTATCACTTTATACGTTTATTTAAAAAAGCGACAAGTAAAACTCCCCATCAATA
This sequence comes from uncultured Pleurocapsa sp., assembly GCA_937884735.1. Lineage (GTDB taxonomy): Bacteria > Cyanobacteriota > Cyanobacteriia > Cyanobacteriales > Xenococcaceae > Waterburya. The sequence goes on along the minus strand of CAKZYI010000208.1, from coordinate 1,965 downwards.
TATATTGCAACAGCGAATTGAAAAAGCAAGATATTTACTACAGCACAGTCATTTTAGTATCTCAGAAATTGCTTTTGCTACAGGCTTTAGCGACCAAAGTCACTTTACTAAATACTTTAAACGCATTACTGGTGTTACACCGAGGCAATATGTAGCTAAGTCGCAATAATTTACTAAAATTCTGCAATTTTGTTCTAGAGTCATCAATAGTATTTTGCCTAGAGTATCTATAAGTTTATAGAGGTTGTAGATGCAAATAGAACAACAAGAAATAGTTATTGTTACTCCTGAAGGAGAAATGCCAGCTTTTCTCTGTATACCCAGAGAAGATTATCCAAAACCAGCCGTTATAGTTTTCATGGAAGCTTTTGGATTGACACCGCACATCAAAGATGTAACAAGGCGAATTGCTCAAGAAGGTTATTTAGCGATCGCACCTGATTTATATCATCGCAATTTACCAGACAATAAGTTTGGCTATGATGAAGTCGAATCAGCAAGATCGATGATGTATAGTCTCGATTTTAAACAGACTGTGGAAGAAGACATCAAAGCCACCTTAGATTATCTCAAATTGCGATCGGATGTGGATTCAGATCGTATTGGCGTAATGGGTTTTTGCTTTGGGGGAAGTATGGCTTTTTATACCGCTACTAGATTTTCTGCTGAAATTGCTGTGGCTGCCCCTTTTTATGGTGTGGTGCTTGATGAGTGGCTAGAAGCTGTCCAAAATGTTACTGTTCCTGTTTACTTGTTTTTTGGCGGTGCAGATCCATTTATTCCTAAAGAGCGTATCGCACAAATAGAGCTTCGCTTTCAACAACTCGGTAAAAATTACAGACTAAAAGTTTATGACGATGCAGATCATGGATTTTTTTGTTCCGAGCGTTCCTCTTATAATAAGCTAGCAGCGGAAGAATCTTGGTACGAACTAACAGAGTTTTTCCAAAAACATATGTCATGACGCTTTTTTTCACTGATTAGCTCTAGGAAGAATAATCAGTGAAATTGTCTCCAAAGAAGTCTTATTTCAAATTGATTTTACTTGATGGTAAATCTGGAAATTGTTTGCTAATTTCTGGATTATAAACCAGCATGTAGTTCCAGTAATTTTCAAAGACCGATTCAACATAGCCTTTTGTTTCGCGGTAAGGAATTTTTTCCACAAATTCATCTACATCACTTAAGCCATAACGAGATACCCACTTTGCCACTGCATTGGGACCAGCATTATAACTAGCTACGGCTAACATAGAATTATTGTTTTACTTCTTGTGAGTAAAATCAAGATAATAAGTTCCAATGTTGATATTGTCTTCAGGCTTTGTCAGAGAATAATTAGATAAGCCAATATTCTTCGCTGCGGTTTTAGCTGTAGGGGGAATTACCTGCATTAAACCCAATGCACCAGCAGAAGACTTTATTTCTGGTTCAAAACGGGATTCTTGACGAATTAAAGCCGTTACCAATAAAGGATTGAGTTTTCTATATTTTGCCCACTTGAGAATAGTATCTTCAAAAGGGAAAGGATATAAGGCTTGCCAATATTCGGGTGTTTGGCGCAATACTTGCCATTCTTGGTGGGCTTCAGCATTGTCTCTCCTTTGCAGATACCATATTTGATTGATACCTCGTAGATTTTTACCTTGATAAAGCTTTAATAAGCCTTTGGTGAACTCTTCATCAATGCTTAATTCAGTGCGATCGCTTATTTCAGTTTGGAATTGCGCCCAGGCTTCTTTTTTTAAACCTAATCTATACAATTCTTGAAAAGTTTCTGAACCGCCAGGAGGAGCAATACTACTAACCTTGACAACTTCAGGAGTTTTGTGACGCACCGTAGTAAAATCTCCCACATCCCATCCTAATGCTACAGCAGAACGCCATGCATAATAGGAACGAGGGAATCGAGCCAAAACAGACTCATAGGCTTTGGTTGCATCTTCGGGACGATTCAACTTAGTT
>CAKZYI010000207.1 GCA_937884735.1 uncultured Pleurocapsa sp. | reverse complement strand
GATAACCCAACAGCTTCCATTAGTGTCGTGATGGATCTAGCGATTTCCGAAGCCGACACCGTCTACGCATTTGACTGCGTCTTTTTTGGCTTTTCCGAAGATGTAGACTTTTATTCGGTTGCTTTAGAAGCAGGACAAACTGTTTCTCTGGATATTGACACTGATGAACCAGCACCTGTTGACAGTCTTTTCCCTGATTCAGGACTCACAGTATTTCCTGCCCAACTAGACGTGCCTCAGACAATGGATACTGAACTACGTCTATTTGATGCAGATGGCAACGAACTGGCTGCCAATAATGACGGTGCGTCGGTGTTAGCGTATTGGGCAACCGCTACTACGACCCGAATGTATCCAGAAGCGGCAGCGGATGGACTTTCCCAGAAGTCGGTGTTTTCTTTGGTCCTTACGAGCTAACTGCTAGCTTGGTAGATGGCAGTACCGAACCAGTTTACCCAGTAGATCCAATCGATCCAACAGATCCTGTTGAATCTACGTTTGAACCTGTATTTGGCTCTATCGATGGTGACACGATTGAAGTCGAAGGCAACGACCAGTTAATCTTCGCTGGTGATATGAATGATTTAGTTGATGCTACTACAGGAGAAGGCAATAACCGTATTTATGCAGGCAATGGCGATGATACTCTGATTTTAGGAGAATCTGACCGTCTCTTAGGTGGTGCTGGTGACGATCGCTTTTTTGCTACTTCTGGTGGTGACAACACCATTACAGGTGGAGAAGGTGCTGACCAATTTTGGATTGCTACGGCAGAACTTCCTGAATCGGCTAATATCATCACTGACTTTACCAGCAGTGAAGACGTTATTGGTCTGGCTGGTTTGGGTATTGGCTTTGAAGATGTTACCCTGACTCAACAAGATAGTGATGCTTTGATTGGAACTGATGGAAACGATCTGGCACTTTTGGTAGATGTCAGCATTGCAGATATAAGTTCTGATGATTTTGCTTTTGCATAGCCCTATAGCCCCCTAGCCCCCAATACTGGGGGAAAATTTTAAATTTATTAGAAGTTAACAATGCGATCGCTTCTTGATTCAGTCGCTGCGCGGGCGAATGCCCGCCAGTCGTCGCTAGACGACGATCTGAGCGAAGCTCTGCGGGGAAACCCCCAAGACCGCGCTGAATCGCTTTACTAAGAAAGGCGAGTTTATCCTTATGCTTGCGGTACCCTTTAGGGTTAAGACTTTTTTGAGCCAGCTATGAGATCGCCTAGTTTATTGCGGTCTTTGTTTGCTCCTATTTTTGGGACTAGCGCAGGTGCTGGTATGGCAGTCTGTCTTTAGTTCTATTCTCATGCTGGTGGTAGGAGTTTTTGGCTTCAAGGTATTTCAGCTTTATGACCTTCAAAAAAATAAATAATTGTATTTATTCTCGTAATTTATTACTTCCTTGCTGATATTTGATAAGCTTTCGGACTCACGCCATATTTACGCTTAAAAGCGGTAGCAAAAGAGGTGCGACTGTGATAACCAACTGCTCGCGCTATCGAAGCAACGGTCATATTTGGCTCTAGGAGCAGTGCTGATGCTCTTTCCAAACGGCGATCTCGTAAATAAGCAAATACAGTTGTACCAAATACTTCTTTAAAAACCCGTTTCAGATTATAGTCACACATCCCAACCTGGCGAGCTAACTCCATTAACGATGGTGGATTACTTAGGTTTTTTAATAAGATTTCCTTAGCGTAGTGAACGCGCTCTAATTGGTCGGGCTGTAGCAAAGAAGTTTTAAATTCTCCCTGTTGTACTGCTGCTTCTTCCTCCAGCATCAACGCCATTAGTTCGGTTGCTTTACCTTCGAGGTACATTCGCTTAGTCATTCCCTGATAAGGACATTGGATGATTTGCTGCAAAATAGCAGTTACCATTGGCGATGTTTCTCCCGCCCGCTTATAGCACTCGCGATCGCTTTTTCCAATTAAATGATTGAATGTTTTGGGTAATTCTCCAGACGAATCACTGATAAAGGCACACAGCACTTCTGGCTGCACGGTAATTTCAACTTCAAAGAATGGTTCTAAATCCGAACAGTCCTCAATAAGACGATCGGTTATACCGTTGCCAAAGACAACATATCGTCCTGCATCAAGAGATAAACAAGTTTGTTTAGGGGAAGAACCGAAGGTAAATTGCTGTTTGCCCGAAACAAAAAAGTGCCAGTGTAATGATTCCTCACGATAGATGCTATTCAATAGTAGTTGTTCATGATTCTGCTCTCTTCCAATCCACAGCAACATTCCCTCTCGTAACTGAACATATCGTCTCCATCCTTGAGCAATTCGCCCGTTTTGCTTTTTGGTGATATCTAGCTCGTCTAATGGGTCGAAATGCAGTTCTTCTTTATCTGCTTCTCGAAATAGCTCAAAATATTCTTGCGATGTTAGGGAAATAGCCATGATGAGGGAAAGGTAACGGAGATAAAGAGGCAGAGGCTAAAAGGTGCCGAGGTGCAAGGAATATCTACAAGCTAAATAACTAACGAGCATAAACTGTTTTACCTTGACCGCATTCTTTTATCTTGTCAATGCTTTTAAGTAATATTAACCCGATCCTAATTTTTTGTTTTCGAGACGGTGTTTTTTGTTTTCGAGACGGTGTTTTGCTCTTGGTAACTATAAATTCGTAGTATGGTGATTTTGTAATAAATATTGAGTTTATTTCGCAATAGTTATTCGATAACTTTACTTTTTATTTAAGTGCTTATCTTGAGCAGTATTAGCTGGCTTAAGCTCGCTTTTTGAGTCGTAGCCTGATGTTGGCAATTGCTTAATTACTGAAAATATTACCGAGCCAACTATACTTTGCGATTACCTAAAAAGTACTCTAAAGGATTCGCTTCGCGATCGCATCAATACAAGTAAAGGCAATTGATTTTGCTTTACGAACAACACTGAAAAATTCTGTCATCATCATGTTCGCTCTCCATTGAAGAGTGTGACATGAGTGACTTTGAGACAGCCCAAATATTTCACCACAAAATAAAAACAGGAAACCAAAAATCATGGTTCAGATTAGTCTATCTACTTCTACTAACTATGACGGCGAACAAAACGCCCTGATTGAAGATCTAGGAACATCCCTAACCGTCAACTTTGAACTAGATGAAGCAGCACCAGAAGGCGGTTTAAAAGTCTTTGTCGATAGCGATGTCGAGCAAATTGTTAATCGCTTGGATTTATTAGGCTTTGCAGGTAATCCCACCGTCGAGAATATCAATCCCAACTTGTTTGGTACGAGTTTTGATAATTCGGGTTTCTTCTTGACTATCGACGAAGGGGCGACATCTGCTAGTTTTGCGATCGATGTGTTTGATAATGACGAACCAGATACGTTTTTACCCGAAACTTTTGATGGTCTAGTCGAAGCTAATTTTAGTCTGGTCGCACCAGGGGAAGTATCCCAGGATGATTTAGCGGATGTAGGAACTTTAGGGGATTATACAATTGACCTCGATTCGTCATCATCTACGGTTATTTTTGCCGATGAAGAGAGTCAGTTAACGGATATAGTGGAAACGCCTGAAACGCCCACCGAACCAACCGAACCAGAAGAGGATTCGGGTTTACCACTAGTTAGTTTAAATACGGGACCCGATTTCTTAGTAGAAGAAGACGAAACTGTTTCAGCCCAAGTGTTTAACGTTACAGGAGCAACAATACCCGAAGACGGTTTAGTTGTTTCGGTCGATGCGCCTAATCTTGATGAATTTGACTTGGACAGCATTAACGTTTCAGAAGGTGGGGAAATTGTTGATGTCCGTGAAGATGGTTTTGATATTCGCCTCACGGATTTTACAGTTTTAGTCGATCTTCCTGTTGCAGCAGATGGTGAAGCAGAGGGTTTAGAAACTGCTAGCTTTACCCTAGAAGCGGGTGATGGGTATGAAGTAAATTCGGATTTCAGTAGTGGTGAGTTTACTTTAGTCGATACGGCTGAGGAAGTTCCTGCTAATACTAGCGAGGCTAACGATGCTATCCCAACGGCAAGCGATATTGAACTCAGTCCTGATAATTCTCAGGTAACGATTAGTAGTGCTATTGACTTTGATATCAGCAACCGTTACGAAAATGCAGACGGCACTTTTACTTATGTAGATGCTACAGAAGACGTAGATTTTTACCAATTTGATCTCAAATCAGGTGATATTGTTTCTTTAGACACTAATGTTAAAGATCCAGACGGTACTAATTTTTTTCCTGTTCAACGAATATTTGATGCTGAAGGGAACGAGCTAGCTGTAAATAGTGATGGACAGGCTCCAGGCGAGCTTTTTGCGACTCCATATTCTTATATCGAATTTGAAGCGCCTACTGATGGAACTTACTATGTAGGTGTCAGTGCTTTTACAAATGGCTCAACTTTTCGATTTAGTAATGCTGCTCCTGTCTTTGATAACGATGTATACGATCCTTTTATTCCTGCGTTGGGTAAGGGCGGAGAGTCAATTGGTGAGTATGAACTTACAGTTATGCTCAATCCAGATAACTTAGTCATTCTAGCTGAGCAGCGCGATCGTAGTAACAACATACCTCCTGAGACAATAGATTTGTCTCAACCTGGCGAACCAACCGTTTCATTAAGTTTTTTAACTGGAACTTATGCAAATTTTGACGATCCCAGGGTTGTCTCAGGGGAGCTTAATCGGGATGATTTACTCAATGATAGCTTGATAGAGGGATATCCCAATCAAGGTTCAACCTTGACTTAGGTGCTAGAAACTGAGGGGGAAATTCCAGAAGAGGGAATTCCTGTCACAGTCAATAGTAATAGCTACTTAAGAGATTACTTCTCAGCTATTTCTCTTGGGATTCCTCCTTTCTCTCCTGGATCCGAATTCATAAGCATAGTCGCGGACGATACCGGAAGAGAAACAGGATTTCAGCTAAGAATTTTTGAGCCAGTAACTTTCTTTCCATTGTCCACCAGAACTCCTTATAGAGGAGAACTACTAGGATTGGGAGACGATGGCTTAGAGTTTCAACCCGAAACCGACGGTCCTGAAGAAGTGACTTTCTACCTA
>CAKZYI010000206.1 GCA_937884735.1 uncultured Pleurocapsa sp. | reverse complement strand
GTTAGATAGCGATACCAACAATTTCCATTTTTGATTTCAACTAAACGAAGACTGAGAATGGGATTACCCTGATAACCAGTTCCTAGGCAGATAAGGCGATCGCAATGATGTTGTGATTGGCTAAGAATTGAAACTGATTTGTATTTGGCATTCGCTTTGAGGCGAGTGAGAAAATCAGACTTACCTGTGATTAGCTGGTTAAAAAAATCATAGTTCCAAAATCCGCGATCAAGTAACAACAATTTGAGGGGAAATAAATTCCAACAGTTGAGGCTGAAAATTGCTTTCATGGTGATAAGGACGCTCGTTAAACCAGGTTTTGACTGGATATCGAGTTTGGAGATCGACCAGGGCGCAAATTCTCCCACCTAATTGACCCAGTGGTTTGTTTTCAAGACTTTTTAGCTTGCCAAATAAAGCCTCTAGCGTTGAAGCATCAGCAATCCAAATTCGTTCAAAGTGCTTTTCTGCTTGAGCAATTCCCAGAGGAGATTTTCTTTTTTGTCGCTGTTGCCATTTTTGATTCAATGGCACTAGCAAGTCGTCTAAGACTTTCTCGAACATGGATGCGGCAAAAGTCAGCAATCTTTGAGATAATGCTTGTTGAGATACACAAGTTGCCTTTGCCCAGAGAAGATTTTCTCTTGCTAACATTCGATTGAGTTCTCTTGCCGAAGGTACTTGTCGCCATACTAAGGTCAACACCGCTGCTAACATCAGAGGCAAACCCAAAATTCTCTCTCTCATTCCCAATGAGCGATAGTAAGCTAACTGATTGTAAACACAAGGTTTGACCAAATTTTCTAGCTGCTGAGAGATTGCTTTGTTATCTACATTGGGCTGATTTCTCTTTCTCGCATGGTCTTGAATCCCTTTTTGTCTCTGTGCCATTTGATTCCTCGCGATTGACAAAGCCTTGTCCAAGGCATCGCATCTGTTTAATCTATCTACTTCAATAGTTTAAAATAACCGCAACACCTGTGTTTATAATTACTTGACAAGCTGTACACACCCTTAACTTGTCACCAATGGCTATAAGCTACTAGCTATAAGAGACACAAGAATTGCCAATAAATTTGAAACTAGCTAACCCAAGAATATACAGATCGATTTACTGAATTTTCTATTTTCGAAGCTTAAAGCCTAAAGCTTAGAGCTTAGGGCTACAAACTATTAACCTTTCAACGAAGCCAATTCACATCAAGCGTCATGCACAAATTATTAAAAAATCTAACCATAGCAGGAGTAATTACGACATCGGTTTACGCTCCTACCTCAGTTTGCGCCACCGAAGTCCCCGTCAAATACGATCTAGTTTCTACTGCCGATGCCGTTAAAGGAGCGATCCCCGTTACTCTCTACTTTGGTAAAATTATCAGCCTCGACTTTACCGAAGCTGGGGAATACATCACTTTTATTGCTCCGAGCGATCGCTCTCAATTTGTTTATAATACTGACCTACCTGCTAACTCTGGTGAGGCTCAAAGCGTTTACCTTTTACCAGTTAAGAAATTAGATTTTCAAGGCACGTATCAAACGTCCCATCCTAACCTAATCGTCAAAACTATTAATAATTCTGGGGAATCCAAGCAGTATAACTTCATCATCGACTTTAGTTCTGGAGTGATGACCAGTACGGGGATTAAAATTGTTAATCCGATAAAAAACTCTTTCTCTGACCCCAACAAAATAAGAGTTTCTGCTGGTCAAAGCATTAACGCCGATGATATAGAGCGAGGACTGAGAATCGCGATCGTCAAACAGTTTGTTAAAGCAGACGATCCTGTAGTCAACAAAGTCCGTAATTTTGTCTTTATGCTGCGCAACGGCAATAGTGTTAAGGATGCCATTAGCTACACAGGAGTTAATCCCAGCGTAGTAGAATCGTTGGGCGAAATGTATTTAAATGCCGAACTGACTACTAGACTCAAACAGAATCCGATGGTCGCTAAACCATAATTGATAGCATTATATTCTTACATCAAATAGCAAAAGCC
>CAKZYI010000205.1 GCA_937884735.1 uncultured Pleurocapsa sp. | reverse complement strand
GGTAACTCTACCGCGTCCCATTCTACATTGTTGATACCTGCTGCTTCTGCATAATCGATAGTAGTCAACATGTGTTGTAAACCATGACCGAATTCGTGAAAGAGAGTAGTTACTTCACCAAAAGTCATTAAGCTAGGCTTGTCGTCTACAGGAGGAGTTTGATTGCAGGTTAGGTAAGCCACAGGCAAACGAGTCTCTGTTTTACCATCAACGGTCATTTTAGCTCGACCGATGCAGTCAATCATCCAGGCACCACCTTGTATTTCTGCTGGGCGAGAATAAGGATCTAAATAAAAGAAAGAGATCGCTTTTCCTGTCTCATCGGCTATTTTGAAGTAGCGTACATCATCATGCCATACTGGTGCTTTTCCATCAGCAGCAGTAATAGTTACATCAAAAATACGGTTGGCTAAACCAAATAATCCGTCTAAAACTTTAGGCAATGAGAAGTAGGGGCGTAATTCTTCCTCATTAAAGTTAAATTTAGCTTCCCGCTGCTTTTCTGCCCAATAGCTGGTGTCCCAGTTTTTGAGGTCGTCTTGTCCTGCAAAGGCTTTTAACTCCTCAAACTCTCTAATCGCTGCATCGTAGCTAGCAACTCGCAACTCTTCCTGTAGATTTTGCACCGCTGCTACATCAGTCGCCATCTTTTTGGCTAGACTCAATTCAGCAAAGTTGGCAAAACCAAGGATGTTGGCTTTTTCTTTTCTTAGTTTTAAAATGCGATCGATGTTTCCACGATTATCAAATTCTCCATCAGCAGCACGGGATACAAAAGCCTTGTAAAGCTTCTCTCTTAACTCCCGATTAGTTGCATATTTCATATAGGGAATATAGCTAGGATAGTCCAAAGTTACCACCCAAGGGCCATTTTCAGGTGTAGCGTCCTCATCCCCTTGTGCTTTTGCAGTTTGCGCCATCAATCCCAATGCACTAGGAGGCAAACCTTCAATATCTTTTTTATCAGTAAGCCTGAGTTTAAAAGCTTTAGTGGCATCTAAGACATTATTAGAAAAATTAGTAGATAATTCTCCAGACTCCAATTGAATCTGATTGAATCTTTCTTTAGTTTCGCCTTCTAAACCGACACCAGATAGTTCAAAATCACGAAGAGAAGACTCAACAATACGTTTCTGTGCTGGTTCTAGTTTATTCCACTCTGCGCCTTCTCTAATTCCTTTAAATGCTTCGTATAAAGGCTTGCTTTGAGTTAGCTTAGTATAAAACTTAATTACCTCGGGCTGCATCTGTTGATAAGCCTCGCGCAATTGGGGACTATTTTTTACACTCATTAAGTGTCCTACAATGCCCCAACTCCAGCCCAAACGTTCGTCAATAGCTGTCAAAGGCTCAACTAAACCAGACCAAGTAGGAGTTACATTCGCTTCTAGTTTGGCAATCTCTGCTGATAATTCTTTTAATAGTTGTGTCATTGCAGGAACAACTTGTCCCGCCTCAATTTCGTTAAAAGGTGGTAGTCCCTTGCCAATTAATAAAGGATTTTTGGTAATAGTTGCGTCTGTCATGTAAATAGATGCTTGGAGTTTATATTTATATTTATTTACATTAACGCTTTGCCTGTATGTATCGCAGTGTTAGGCAGGTTGGGATTACCGAAATTTTGGGTCTGGATTACGGAAATTGCAGGATGGATAAAAGATTAAATAGCTGACATACAAGTAAGTAGCTCAACCTAAATAAAGTTAAAGTTCGTAGGCGAGCCTTCAGGGTTACTAAACTTTTCTTATAAATTGAATGTCCAGCAAATATCTCAAAACTACTTAGTTGCGATTTGCTTTGATAAATAGAGAAAGAGTGAAGGTATCTATAATTTAATTGAGTAGATTGAAAAGTGTTCTATAGAAGCGTCTTTAACAAATACAATCAAAAACTTTTTATTGGTGCTGTCTTGTTCTTGAATATTTATCTTGTATTTCTTTTTAATTTTTAGATTAAGCATCTTAAACCAAAAATTATTTTGTGGAATATAAGAAATAGGCTGATGAATAGTTATATCTTGGTCGTTCTCTATCTGTTGACTGAATATATCTTTTGCATCTATGGTATCTGTTTGTAACAATAGTAGATTCACTACTATAATGCCCTTACCCAAAAAATCATAGTTTTTTAAAGCGTATTGCTTCAAGAAATATTTATTATTGATGACAAAGTTTTTGTTTTTTCTTTTGTCTAGAGAACGATTAAGAGACATCGACTACTTCCACTAAAGATATTCTTGAAGGCATTAGTTTTGATTGCAGCTAGAATTAAAATAAAAGTATGGATCACAAATCTTGTTGTTAAGATAACAAAAAAAATTGTTGATGCCCATAGTAATAATGGTAGAAAGCAAAATACTAAAAAATTTGAAGATTGTGATGTAGTTTAACTGTGTTTTCGTTATAATACGTCAAAATATAAGGTATGCATACTTTAATTTTGATTTGCTGGTATCAAAAGTAAATTCAAGTAGGGACAAAAACACATTTGGTCAATGTAAAAGCAGGATTGCCTTTATCAATCAACATTGTCAGGGCATCTTATGATAAGGCGAACAATTGAATCTGCTCATGGATTGAGATAGACTTTTGTGAATTTAAAGCCCCTAAAAACTGTAACATGGTCTAAGCGATAGTCTCGAATGCCGTATTAACCATGTCTTCCATCCAATCTAAAGAAAAAAAACTTTTTTTATCCCCATCTAAAATTTTATTTTGGTTAGGCATTGTTTTGATAGTAGTTCTTTTTTCTGCCCCAATTCTCTGGCAAATATTGACTTCAGTAAAGCTAAATGAGGATATCTCTGCTATTCCTAATGTTTATTTTCCCAGTAGTATCACCATTGAACACTATCAATCATTATTTAGTCGTCGTCCATTTTTAGCGTATATTTTTAATAGTGCTTTAGTTGCAAGTATCTCAACTATCTTGTGTCTCGTTTTTGGTTCGCCAGCAGCTTATGGATTAGCTAGAATGAAATTACCAGGAGAAAAGTTAATTTTGACTGGAATTTTAATTATTACCTTGTTTCCCTATGTTTTATTATTTTTGGGATTATTAGAAATAGTAAAAGCTATAGGTTTAGGAAATAATTATCTTGCTTTGATAATTCCTTACACTGCAATTAATTTACCTCTAACTATTTTGGTTATGAGGAGTTTCTTTTTGAAACTGCCCAAAGATTTGGAAGACGCAGCCAAGGTTGATGGATATAAGACGTTAGGAATGTTGATTAACATTGTGCTTCCTATGACTTTGCCCGCCTTAGCAACTACTGGAATATTGACTTTTATTTTTGCTTGGAATGAGTATATTTTTGCTTTAACTTTTATTACCGAAGAAGCTAAAAAAACTATCCCTGTGGCAACGGCACAGCTTGGAGGGGCAAATCTATTTGATATTCCATATGGTCCGATCGCTGCGGCAACAATTTTGGGTACTCTACCATTGGTAATCCTCGTGTTGGTCTTTCAACGACAAATAGTACAAGGGTTAACCGCAGGTGCAGTTAAAGGTTAGATAAAGTAAGCAAATAATCGGCTACAATTCTTTATTTAAAGCAAAAACTTTTATTTATTAAAAGCAGTCTCAAATGTATATATCTGAAAACGATAAAGTCGCAATTCGTCAGCTAATTGAGAAACAGTTACAAGCTTTTCGGCAAAAAGATGAGGTTACAGCTTTTGCTTTGACAAGTCCTACAATTCAAAACAAATACGAACAGCATGATTTTATAATGGCGATTGAATCTAAGTATAATGCTATTATTCAGCCTCGTTCAATCATGTTTCAGGGGTTCACTTTGGTTAATAACTATCCTGCATTGGTTTCGATGATTATGAACCAAGAAGGTGAATTAACTCAAGGGGTATTTGTTGTTCAACATCAACCTGACTATAGCTGGCGTATTCATGGGTATGAATTGCTTCCTGTAGATGAAAAGATAATTTAAACGGCATTCATTCTAATTAACTTACTTAATCATTCTAGTTCAACCAGGTTTTAATTTTTATTCGATCGCTTTCAAGCTGATTTTTTCTTAATTGGTGTTGATTGATATCTTGCTGTATTTGATCTAACTTCTCTTGAGCTAATTGTGCGATCGCATTTATTTGAATCTGATATTCTCGGTTTTTCTTGTCTAAACTAACAATTAGGGTTTGAGTCATCTGTTCGACAACTAAACGAGCTAATATCTGATATTTACTATTTAAAATTCTTTGTAGTTCTTTTTTGTGGCTTTTGAGCTTAGTTTTTTTCGCGCTTTGACCAGTAAAAATATTAATTATCTGAACAAAAAGAATGAAAAAGCCAATGTATTTACCCGAGCCAAAATATACTTTAGTAATCAGGTAAATAGTAGTTCCTATCAAAGCAGACATTAGTAACTTGAACCAACTACTTTGGGTATAATTATAATCAAAAATTAACTTAGTGCTAGCTTGAAGACAATAAGAATCAACAATATCGCTTAAGCTTAGTTCGGGAAAATTTTCTAGATCTAATGTGATTTTGGGAAACTCTATTTGGGCGGGTTCGAGTATGCTGATAGTCTTAATTGTATGGTTGGCTTGAGAAACAAACATATTCAATCCTCCATCAGCATATACGTAATTTATTTTTGTCCATTGAGATTTTAAAGTCTCAATAATTTGCTGTTGATATAAATTTAAGATATAGCTATGAAAAGATTCAGACTGTAGGGAATCATGGTGCTCAGGCACTTCTAAAAAAAAGCCTTGTTTGTTAGGTTTACTGCTCTTTTGGATAATAGGGTAAAGATAAGTATTGTCTTTTTCTTTTATTAATTTAACTCGAGATTCTTCGATAATTTGCTGTAGCTCAAATATCCAGCTATTTGGTAAAAAAGGATTTAAATATTCACTTTTAGATTGATTGATTTTTTGTTTAATCTGAAGAATTGTGCTTTGTTTTTCCTGATTGATTTTATTAAAGGTCTTTGTTAATACCTGTTGTTGATAATTATGGACTTCTCTTTCTTGTAAGTAATGTTCTTTGATTTGTCTTATATTACGCCAGGTGATAATATTTTGAGCGTCAAAAAAACATTCAATATCCCTGGATATATTTCTATAGTTATCTTGAATGAATTTATCTTGCAGTGCAGTTGCATGTTCGATTAATATACGCTGATAATATTCAATATTTTGCTTGTCTTCTAAATTAAAAAAATCATTTATAGGTAAAGAAAAATAGCTACCTTTTAAATTATCTTGTGATTCCAAATATTCTGTAATGGTTTGATTAGAATTGTGAGAATTACTTTTGACAACTAAAATTAAAAAATCTATATTTTTTTTACGTACAAGATCGATAAACTTACGATGATGTTGAGTAACTATTTGATCGGACTGAAAAATTGCAACAATAGTATGGCAATTATTGGCTATTTCTGAAATATTTTTGAAAGGAGAAACAGCTTCAAAATTATAAAGCGATCGCAATCTTAAATTAGCTTCACTTGCTGCTTTTAGCTTTAAAACTAGACTAGAAGAAGTACTAACTAACTTCACCCATAACTTATTATTTTTTCTCAGAAATTCAAATTTGAGATCGAGCAAAGGGATTAATTTTTCATAGCTTGCTTCAGATTTAGACTTTTTGCTCAGATAATTTTTACTTTTTTCTAGGCTTTCTATCAACTCTTCCAACTGACCGTTATCAAACACCATCAGTATTGCTATTTATTACTTATTATTTACATTAACCTCCACTTACAGGAGGAATCAAAACCACTTCGTCTCCATCCTGTAATAACACATCAGGTTCAACAAACTGTAAATTAACTCCAAAACGTGTCACTTCTTGCCATTTTGCCAGTTGTGGCTTTTGCTCAATAAGAGATTCTAAAACACCACCTACACAAGTTTCCTTTGCAACATGTAAGTCTAATTCCGACGTGCCAAAAACTTCTTGATAAATAGAAAATAGTTTAACTTTGATCTTAATCTCCGATGCAGCCATCAAACTTATCGCTCATTATTTTATTTACTGATGTTAGCTATTCTAAAGCACTGTTTACTCAAAGGATAGAAGTAACTATTCTTCCACTTGATAACCAAATTCTGCCAGCCTTATGCGAGACTGTCGCCATTTAGGTTCTACTTTGACAAATAATTCTAAATGAACTTTGCCTGAAATCAATTTTTGAATCTGCTGACGTGCAGCACTACCAATAGTTTTGAGCATTGCACCTTTTTTGCCGATAATAATACCTTTTTGCGAACTGCGTTCAATATTAATTGCTGCATTCACTTTGGTTACTTTGGGCGTTTCTTCAATTTTTTCAATAGTAATAGCCACAGAATGAGGAATTTCTTGGCGAGTATGAAGCAAGATTTGTTCTCTAATAAGTTCGGCTATAATAAATCTTTCAGGCTGGTCTGTAACTAGGTCTGGAGGATAGTAATATGGCCCAGATTCTAACCGATCTATTAATACTTGTTGTAGCTGTTTTGTTCCTTTTCCATTAGTAGCAGAAAACTTAACTGTAGACCAATTAGTCTCAGCAATTAAATCGGCATAGCTATCATCAATAAACTGACAATTGCTAGGTTGTAAATCTACTTTATTCAACCCCAAAACTACTGGAGTACTAGATCTTTTTAAAATATCAAAAATAAAGCGATCGCCCGTTCCTGCATCAACAGAACTATCTACTACAAACAATACCAAGTCTACAGACTTAATTGCTGTTTTGGCATTTTGAACCAATACTTTTCCTAGTTCATGATGAGGTTTATGAATACCAGGAGTATCTACAAAAATGATTTGAGCTTGAGGAGTAGTTAAAATACCTCTTAAACGATTACGAGTAGTTTGAGCAGTAGGAGAAGTAATCGCAATTTTTTGACCAATTAAATGGTTCATTAATGTAGATTTTCCAACATTTGGTCTACCAACAATTGCAATAAAACCTGACTTAAAACCTTCAGGCGCAATAGGAATAGTGCTTAAAAATTCACTACCTTCAACATTATTCAAGCTATCTAAATCTAATTCTTGAGAATTCATGTTTTATTATTTACGAAGAGAATAGACAAGAGATGTTATATAAAACTTCTCTACATTAAGATTCCAAAATATCCATTGCGTACTCACCTTGGTTAACACATTGATTGGTAGAAATATCAAACACTATTCCTGCTGTTTCAGCACAAATATTGATTACCTCTGGTGGTTTACCCTGTTTATTAAAACTTAGAAGCTGATAGATAATATCACCTGGCTTTACTCTAGTTTTTAAAGACAATCTGGATTGAATCATACCACCAGTCGGAGCATAATAACTGTGGATTTTGCTTTTGGATACTAAAGCGACATCTACTGTTTGAATAGACTCGGATAACAACAAAAGCTGCTTGTACATCAAGTAATTTTTAATTCCTGCAACGCCCCTAACTACCGAAGTCGGATTCATTGCCATTCCTGCACCTAATTCTAAAGTCCAAGATTCGAGATCGAACCTGATATCTTTACCAAAGTTAGCTAATTCTCGTTCGAGTGCTAACCAAGGTTTTAGAAATTCCTCATCAAAAGCATCTCCGTCATATTCATCCATCAGGATGCCATATTCCAATAGCAAATACTTAGCACTATCAATTTTTTCCTTGAAACCAAAAGTATAGTCGATCGCTTGATTGCTAGAGCTATGAATATCAATCACATAATCTGCATCCAAACACAGAGACTGCAGTTGATAACGATATTGACGACTAATAGGAACACTGCAAGGCTGATTAATACGCTCTAACTCTTTTTGCCAAGCATGTTTAATTTTAGCGAGATAATTGTCTCTAATAACTTCTGGTTCATTATTTACTTGAGATTTAGCAAATTCGGTTAAATCTGCTGACTCTTTTTCATAATCCCAAAATATACGATTCCAGTTTTTACCATCATAACTATTAAACCGCCCTGTAGAGAAAAATTGCGATCGCTGGTTTACCCCCAAAGGATTGCAGACAGGCACTAACCAAATCTCTCCCCGTAGTTGAGAAGCATCTAAGGCTGTCAAAAACTCGATTAACTGTTGAATCACCGCATTACCAACAATTTCTGCACCATGAAGATTCGCCTGAATATAAGCCTTTTTTCCAGGCTGTTGTCCAATAAATTTGTATACCTGTAATGAAAGAATATCGCCAGAAGCCAGCTTGTATAAATCTACCGTGGAAATATTAGGAAGCATGGTGAAAGCTAATGTAATGTAAATTA
>CAKZYI010000204.1 GCA_937884735.1 uncultured Pleurocapsa sp. | reverse complement strand
CGATTGTAGATAATGGTCGAGGTTTTATTCCAGATCAAAATACGACTGGATTCGGACTCCAAGGAATGAGCGAGAGAGCGATCGCTTTAGACGGAGATATTAAAATAAATAGTAGGGTTGGTTATGGCTGTACTATAGCGATCGACATCCCCCTAAAAACGACAGCATTATGATTAGCTTATTAATTGTTGATGACCAAGCTATTATCAGACATGGACTCAAAAGCTTATTAGAAATCCAGTCGGATTTAACCGTAATCGGAGATGTAGCAAACGGACAAGAAGCTCTGTCCTTAATTTCTTCTCTACAACTTAAATCTGAGCTACCAGACGTAGTTTTGCTAGACGTGCGGATGCCCATTATGGACGGAGTAGCTACTACCAAAGAACTCAGCCAGCATTATCCTGAGATTGCGGTTCTCGTCCTGACTACCTTTGATGATGATGAATACATCTCCTTAGCGATGAATTATGGTGCCAAAGGTTATTTACTTAAAGATAGCCCTCCAGAAGATCTAGTTTTGGCGATCCGTGCTGTACACAAAGGTCATACTCATTTAGGCCCAGGTTTGTTTGAAAAAGCTTTAAACTATACCTCTGAAAAAATAAAATCTGCTGCTGTCGTCTCCGAACGATTAGCCGAACTATCTCCTAGAGAAAGAGAAGTCTTAAATTTAATTGGTGAGGGCGCAAACAACCGAGAAATTGCTCGTCAACTATATATTTCCGAAAAAACGGTCTAAAATCACGTCACAAGAAATCTAAGCAAACTAAACTTGAGCGATCGCTATCAGGCTGCTCTTCTGAATAGTAAACTTGATTAACGTGCGTATCTCAAGTATTCTAACGTGCGTATCTCAAGTATTCTTTAGTTGCTGTTCTATTGCATCACACGCCACACCTACACCATCTTCTGCCTGGATAACTTGTTTAACTTCCGTCGCCTTTGCTAGGTAACGCGGATTCGAGATTAGTTCATTCAATTCTTTAGCAACTCGTGATGCGGTATATTGTTCCCGCTTAATCGTGCGAGATGTTCCTAGTTGTTTAACTCGTTCGGCATTATCTGGCTGGTCATAAGTGTAAGGCATAATTAGCGTTGGGCAACCTGCCCGAAGTGCTTGAGCCGTAGTTCCAATTCCACCTTGATGGATAATTGCACAAGCATAAGGAAAAATTTTCGAGTATGGCGCGTAATTCGTGGCAAAGATATTTTTGGGGAGATGGTCTGGAAGCTTATTTCCGCCCATTAGCAAAACAGCACGACGATTTAACTGGGTTGCTGCCTGGATACTTTCTGGATAGAAAATACCAGGATTTAGTACATTGGCAGAACCTAACGTGAATACCAAGGGTGGCTCACCTGCCTTTAAAAACTGTTGAAGTTCTAGGGTGAGTTCTGACTGTTCGCCATCATAAAATGTAAAGCCTGTAAGAACCGTATTTTCTACCCAATCTGGTTGTGGCTTTGCCAAAACTGAAGAAAACATTGCCAACACTAAGTAGGGAGAAAATTTATCATCAATTAAAGGATTACTAATGCGTTGAGGCAATTCTAGTTCTTCCCTCAATTGGCGAATTGGTTCTGCCCAAGAGCGAGTTATAGCTTTTAATAAGCGAATGACACCTCGATTAAACGGTACGCCTAATATCCGTAACCTGGCTATAAAAGGAAAGAGTAAGAGGGCAATAACAGGTGGATCGTAGGCAGAAAACATTGAAAAGGGTGATAGAGCCGAGGATGCCCAGGGAATCCCCAGTTTTTCAGCCACTAATCGAGCGGGATAAACAATTTCTCCAGCAATCATGAAGTCCACATCTTTGGCAGCATCCATCAAGTCAATGTATGTGGCGCGTAAGTTTGGTAGTAGCCAATCACGAACAACGTATTCTGAACCTGTTTTCGGATCTGTCATGCGGGCAATTATCAAAGGATCGTTTGTCCCGTCAGGGCGCATTTCGTGGAACTCAAATCCCAGGGCTTCAATCTTGGTCTGGTAACCTTTATGGGTGGCAAAAATAATATTGTGACCGCGCTGACGTAATTCGATCGCAGTCGCGATTTTTGGATGCAAATCGCCTAAAGACCCGATGGTAGTAATAAGAATTCGACTCATAATTCTGCCTTTTTGCTGGTTTTATCTAGGGCGTGTGATCAATTAAAAAAAAGAGCTTTCTTTGTGATGGAAGCATTCCCTAGCGGATTGAAAATCCGCGGGGTCTTCCATCCTTTTAACGACCTACTACGTCGAAAAACAACCACGCCCTGCCCTGCTATGCAGAACGTTTTTCTCCTTGTATCTCGTCAAAATACGCTTCAACGCTGAGAAAGGCGATTCGGTTCGCCGCATCTGTTGCCCTTGCGCCGACGA
>CAKZYI010000203.1 GCA_937884735.1 uncultured Pleurocapsa sp. | reverse complement strand
GTCCGCATCAACCACTTTTGTAAAGTAATATTTTCAGGGGATAGTTTACCCCGCAGCCATTGCAATACCGTAACCGCCATCAGTGCAGCTAAGAAAACTCCAATCGCAATCATAATTCGGAAAGAACAATAGATTAAACCTACCATGTGGGGGCGATCTTCTGGTGCATAGGCTTTTAAACCTTGTACGGGTTCAGAAAGTTTGGGTTTTACTTCCAAAATATAGCTGAGTAATCCTGGTATTGATATCTCCCAATCATTTTGCTCGGCTTTTTCGTTAGGGAGGGCTACCATACTCCAAGAAGGGGATTCCCCTGCGGGTATAGTTTCCCACTGGGCTTCCATTGCCGCCAGCTTGGTTGGTTGATAGTGATAAACCTGTTCCCCACTCAAATGTCCGATGTATAATTGTACGGGAGTAACGGCGATCGCCACAGCCAAAACCAGTTTAAAGGAAAGAGTAAAAAATTTAGGATGGCGTTTGTTGAGAATATACCAGGCACTAATCCCACCAATCATAAATAGAGATGTCTCCAAGGTAGCGAAAAACATATGAAGAATACTGTTTCGCATAAAGGGATTGAAAATTGCCTGAAAATAATCATTAACTACAAATTTGCAATCAACAAATATTCCTCCTGCGGGGGTTTGTAACCAAGAATTGGCACTCAAAATCCAGAAAATAGAAAGGTTTGCACCAAAAGCGACCATGATAGTTGCGACGTAGTGCATTGCAGGAGGAACTCTCTTCCAGCCAAACAGCATTATGCCTAAAAAGCCAGCTTCCAACATAAATGCCATAGAAGCTTCAAAGCCTAAAATACTGCCAAAAAAATCTCCTACAGCCTCAGAAAATGGAGCCCAGTTAGTGTCAAATTGAAACTCCATAGGAATCCCTGAAGCTACTCCAATACCGAAGTTAAGAACATATAGTTTTGACCAAAAACGAGCGTGAAGATAGTAGTCTTTGTTGCGAGTCTTAAGCCACATTCCTTCTACTACAATCAGGTAGATAGCCATCCCTGTAGTTAAGACAGGCCAAATCATGTGAAAAATTGCTGTCAGCGCAAACTGCATCCGTGACAGAACAACTGCATTGGATAAAAAGTCCATTAATTATTTCTAGTTATTTTAAAGTCTTTGGGATTGCTGTGTATATCTAAATTGTAGAAAAAAAAACAGTTACTTTGTTTGAGATGGCGTTAAACAATTATGAAAAATTGAACAGTTTGATGTAGAAGAAACTTGACCAATAATAAATACAATATCGTTATTGTTAGTATAGAAAGAACCAGGCGATCGCTTTTGATATTCAATTCTACAATTGCTTGTTGCTTTCTTTCTTTACTTTCAACCAGTCTGTTCGTTCTAGAAGCACATCTAAAACATCCGATATGTTACAATCTCGCTCGTACGCTATTTTTCTAAGAATTTGGTGATGCTTTGGCTGAATATATACTGCTTTCCTGGTAGTTTTAGCCATTCCTTAGACTTGGGTTAAATAGTTTCGCTTTCTAGTATACATTAGCTAATTAGCTATGTTGACAATCAGCTAACTAGCTGATTAAATAAATATTTATGTAGATACAATCGAACTATAGTAATAATTTAGTTTTAAATTAATCGATACAATTCCATTGGTAAAGTAATAGTAGTGATTTATGAAGAGAGAAATAGTCGGCTTATTTTCAGGTTGTGGCGGGCTAGACATGGGATTTGTTCATGCAGGTTTCAACGTTGTTTGGGCAAACGAATATGACAAAGATATATGGGAGACTTATGAAAAAAATCATACGAACACAGTTCTAGATAAGCGAGATATTTGCAAAATTTCTTCTGAGGAAATACCCGACTGTATAGGGATTATTGGCGGGCCACCATGTCAAAGCTGGAGCGAAGGAGGCAGTCAAAGAGGTATTAAAGATCCTCGCGGACAATTATTTTTGGAATACACCAGAATCTTGCAAGACAAACAGCCCTTATTTTTTCTAGCTGAGAATGTTTCGGGAATGCTCCACAAAAAGCACTCATCTGCTTTAAAGAATATTATTGCAACTTTTGAGGAATCTGGTTATGTAGTTTCTTACAAACTATTAAATACTGCTAGCTTCAATGTTCCTCAAGACAGGAAGCGAGTAATTTTTATTGGCTATCACACTTCTTTAGGTAAACACTTCAACTTTGATTCATTAATTCCCGCAACATCTATCCCTATTTTAAAAAACGCGATCTGGGATTTAAAGGATTTGGCAATACCAGCTAAGGAAACCAACAAAACAAATGGATCGACTTGTCATGTTCCCAACCATGAATATATGGTGGGTGGATTTTCTAGTATATACATGTCTCGAAATCGTGTTAGATCCTGGGATGAGCCATCGTTTACGATTCAGGCAGGAGGTCGCCATGCACCAATTCATCCCCAAGCAAACAAAATGATTAAAGTGGCAAAAGATGTATGTAAATTTGACGAAAACTCACCGCAACCATATCGCAGATTATCGATTAGAGAATGCGCCAGAATTCAAACTTTCCCTGATAATTTTGAGTTTTATTATCATAATTTAGCATCAGCGTATAAAATGATAGGCAATGCTGTTCCAGTTAACTTTAGTACTGCCATGGGACAAGCTATATTTAGAGATTTATTTGCTACAAACAAAGAGACAATTAAATCAAAAAATAATGCTCGAGAAATAATCGATTTAACATCTTCAACAAAGCAATTAGAACTTGATTTAGTAAAAAATTAGAATTTATTTTTTCTCAATCATTAAAAAATATACTGTTTTTCTTTCATTGGTTAGAAAATTATCTCTCCAACCAGATCTTGGTTCTCCTACTACTTCGTCAAATACCCACTTAAAATTATCTGGCTTTTTTGATAAACCCAAAGCTCTACTATGCTCGGAATTACTGCTTTGTCCTACCCATTGTCGTCTAATTGCTATTGATAATTTGTTTTTGTATAGATCGAAATATTCGCTAAAAGAGTATAAGCTAACATTATTCTTATTTATATTCTTTTTGGGTGCTTCTAAAATATATTGGGCTGGATGCTCAGACAATCCTAAATTTGGACTTCCTTTCATCATCAAAAATTCTAATAGATTTTTAAATTCTTGTTCTGACAAAAAATTACTCCACGGTACATTACGTGTAGTTAATAAACCTTGATGAAATTGTTTAACACCTTCGTCAAGCAAAAAAAGCTTATTTTGAATATCAGTGAATTTTAGCTGTTGATAAAGATTAATGATATTAGCTCTTTGTATACGATTAAATGAAAAGCTACCTCCAGTCTGTTTGATTGAAATACCACTTCTGTTTAAAAAAATATCAGCTTTTTTGCTGGAGGATTCTGTTGATACTTCAGATAAATCTTTGTCTGATTGAATAATTTTTAGATCTGAAGTTCCTTTAATGGGGATAGCTATTTCATATATGTAGATATGGGTAAGTGGTTTACGCTCATTTCTCTCTTAATTAACTGTAGAAAAAATTATAGTGTTCGTTTTCTGGCCAAGGAGCTAGAAGTAAATAAAAATACTGCACATTATATGATTCAAAGAATTGATCGAGGGCTAAAAAACCATGAACAAAGAAAACTAATTTTCAAGATTGCTAACTATGTCACAAACCAAAGCACAAATTCCTGAAGTCAAATGTGGTTCTCCAGATAAGCCACTACTAATAGGAAATATTGAAATTCCTTGCTATGTTCTAAGTAATGAAAAGCGGGTAATAACTCAAAGCGGAGTTGTTAAAGCTCTAGGAATGTCAGAAGGTACTACTGGTGATAGAGGAGCGGGTCGAATCGCAAAATTCGCAACTGGAAAAAAAATCAGTCCATTTGTCTCTGAGGAATTAGCTTATCAAGCTCAAAATCCCATAAAGTTCAAACCAACAAAAGGAAACATAGCTAATGGTTATGAAGCAACTATACTGGCAGATCTTTGCGATGCTGTTCTTGATGCCAGAAACGCAGGTGTTTTGCAGCAACAGCAGATGCACATTGCTACTCGCTGTGAAATATTGATGAGAGCTTTTGCCAGGGTAGGTATCATTGCACTAGTTGATGAAGCAACTGGCTATCAATATATTCGACAAAAAAATGAATTACATCAACTGCTAGGTAAATACATTTCTCAAGAACTTCTACCCTGGGCAAAAACGTTTCCTGATGAATTTTATGAGGAACTGTTTCGTCTCAGAGGCTGGAGCTATGATGCTTCTTCTACAAAAAGACCAATATTAGTGGGCAAACTTACTAAACAGATAGTTTATGAAAAGTTACCTTCAGGTGTTTTGGACGAGCTTAAAAAATTAAATCCGAAAAACGAAAACGGAAAACTCAAATATCATTATCATCGCTTTTTAACAAATGATATTGGTCATCCCCATCTAAAAAATCATCTTGTCGGTGTTATTGCATTAATGAAGGCAGCAACCAACTGGAAAAACTTCAAGTCTCTATTGGAAAGGGCTTATCCTACTTTAAATCAAACTTTGGAAATCCCAGGCTTGGAAGTTGTTGAAGATGATGATGAAACAGAATAATTAATAACTAATAGCTAATAATGAATTTAAAAATACGCGATCGCATTTTTGATTGGGGAAAAAGAACCTATATTATGGGAATCCTCAATGTTACCCCCGATAGTTTTAGTGATGGTGGGGAATTTAATAGTGTAGAAAAGGCTTTATCTCAAGCTAGAGATATGCTCAACAATGGAGTAGACATCATTGATATTGGAGGGGAGTCTACTCGTCCCCATGCAGCAGCAGTCAGCGTTGAAGAGGAACTAGAAAGAGTTATTCCTGTGATTACAAAGCTACGTCAAGAATCTTCTATTCCTATTTCAATTGACACCACCAAAGCAATAGTGGCTCAAAAAGCGATCGCCGCAGGAGCAAATATAGTCAATGATATTTCTGGTGCTACGTTTGATGAGGAGATGTTAAATACAGTGGAGCAGTTAGATATTCCTCTTATACTGATGCATATTCGTGGTAATCCAAAAACTATGCAGAGTATGACCGATTATGATGACGTGGTAACAGAAGTCATTGAATTTCTAGAAGCACAGGTAAATAAAGCGATCGCCTGTGGCATCAGTAAATCAAGAATCATTGTCGATCCTGGGATTGGTTTCGCCAAAACTGCCAATCAAAGTTTAGAATTGCTACAACGCTTAGATGAATTGAAAGTGTTAAACTTACCGATGTTGGTTGGAGTATCTCGTAAGAGTTTTATGCGTCCCATCCTAAATAAAGACAAAGCCAAAGATCGCGTCTGGGGTACAGCCGCCGCTTGCTATGGTGTAATTGCTCGTGGTGCAGACATTCTTAGAGTTCACGACGTAGCCCAAATCTACGATGTCTGTCGAGTTGCAGATGCGATCGAACGCAATTTTATTCGAGAATATACTTCTACTTGCGAGCCTTTAACCAAACTTGTTCAGACTTATAAAGGTACTACGATAAATGAGCGATCCAGACTATCCAAATATTGTTTTAGCCTTTGTGTATCGTGATTTTAAAATCCAGATTGCGCGGGATGAATGGCAAGGACAAGATTTTTATACGGCTTGGGCAGAATATAGTCTGGGGAGTGCGGTAGCTGTTCCTTTTGCGATGACTACCAAATTAGCAATTAGAAATGCGAAGCGATGGGTAGACAGGAGGAAGGGATGAGGAACAAGGAACAAGGAATGAGTAAATAGCACTGTCCTAACTGATTATTGTGCAAATTTTGCCGATATTTATTAGGCTAAGTAGAGCAATCGATAATTAAACTTACTCCAGTCTTCAAAACGCGGTTATGGTTGAGCAGATTAAGCCTCAGTATTCTCTATCTTGGATTTCAACAATTGCTGAAATTCCCCAACAGGCTTGGGATGAATTAGCAAAGCCTCTGAATACGCCTTTTCTAGAATGGGAATGGCTTAATAATATTGAGACTTCGGGTAGCGTATCTCCTCGTACTGGCTGGCAACCCTGCCACCTAGCCGTGTGGCGCAATAGTCAATTGATTGGTGCAGCTCCACTATATATCAAAGGACATAGCTATGGAGAATTCGTCTTTGACCATCAGTGGGCAGACTTGTCTCATCGCTTGGGTATAGAGTATTATCCCAAACTTTTAGGTATGACTCCCTTTACTCCTGCGGTGGGGTATCGGTTTTTGATTGCACCAGGAGAGAATGAAGCAACTATTACTGAAATTATGGTAGCTGCCATTGATAATTTTTGCGATCGCAATCGTCTTTCTGGCTGTAATTTTTTGTTTGTCGATCCTGACTGGCGAGAAATGATGGAAAACAGAGGTTTTCATAGCTGGCTGCATCATGGCTATATTTGGAAAAACAATGATTTTACTAGCTTTGATGACTATCTCAAGATGTTTAATACCAAGCAGCGCAAAAATATTAAGCAGGAAAGAAAGGCGGTAGCTAAAGCAGGTTTATATACGAAAACTTATGTAGGAAATGAGATTCCTCGCCATCTTTATCCTGAAATTTATCGTTTTTATAATAGTACCTGCAATAAATTTTATTGGGGTAGCAAATATCTCACCCGCAAGTTTTTTGAACAGCTTTATCCCAACTATAGCGATCGCGTTTTACTCGTAGCCGCCTATACTGAATATGACGAGCATACCCCCGTGGGAATGTCTTTTTGTCTCCACAAGGGGGACAATCTTTATGGGCGTTATTGGGGTTGTGAATCAGAATATGACTGTCTGCATTTTGAAGCTTGTTACTACAAACCAATTGAATGGGCAATTGAAAATGGCATCAAAATGTACGATCCTGGCGCGGGAGGCAGACACAAGAAAAGACGAGGTTTTCCTGCTACTCGCAATCAGAGTTTGCCTCGATTTTATAATCGTCGCATGAGTCAACTTTTGCGTAATTATATTGGCGAAGTTAATCAAATGGAAGGGGAAGAAATTGAAGCAATTAATAACAACTTGCCTTTTAATAAGCAAGAAATAAGTTTTAATTTGAATTAGTTTTTGAGAATGAGTCAGATTAAAATTGCTTGAACGCGAACAAGTTTAAAAAAATTAGATTCACGTCCAAACTAATTATCTCAAAATCATTATTGCTTGGAGCTAAAGTTTAATATATTTATTTCTGCACATCTCATTTAAGCGATCGCAAGTTGGCTGAATTTCTTCTAACAAAGGCATAATTACCGATTCGTTTTGTTTCCATTTATCGGGTTGAGGTGGCGTGAGGGTAAACTTAGACAAAGCCAGAGATCCTGGAGACAAATTACGATCCCATTCAATATCGGCAAACTGACATAAACGTTTCATCTCGGCTTGAGGATTTTGAATTAAGTCTTCATAGCTAACAGTTTGCCAGCGTTTAGCATCTATGCACTGTAGGGAATTCATAATTGCTTCGTGGGTTGTTTTCCACTGGGTTTTAGCAATTTGTGCTAGAGATTGACCGTTTAAATCTTGCCATTGTGGAGTTAACAATAAAGACCAAGGTTCGCCATTCCAGCCTGGAAGTTTGGGATAGGTAACAAAATGTTTGGACTTCCAAGCTTCGATAATACTGCTAATATTAGCTTTGGGTTCGCGGTGAAGATAAATAAACAGAGCATCAGGAAAAATAGCGTTCAAAAAAGAAATTCGCAGGGCATTTTTTGGCGTTTTTTCTAACAGTGTTACTTGGAAAAGATTGGAGTTTAATTGATTTCCATCGCGATCGCGCAATCGACCAATAAAATTGTTTTTAATCTTGGCGGCAATTTCGGAAGTTACATCAGCAGCAGTTAAAACGTTGGAATGATATTTTTTTTGTGCTGGCTGGAGGGCTTTAATACTTTCAAAAATACCGTGGCTTTCTCCGCCAATTGTCCAAACGCTGGGAGAAAGAGACAGGGTTTCAAATAATAGTGTACTGCCCGAACGTGGGGCGCAAACAATAAAAATTGGGCGATGAATTTTTGGTGTTGCTTTACTGATGGGTGAGTAAGAATTAGCTATATTATTTGAAGTTTTTGAAGCAGCTATAGGTGCATTAGAGTCAGTATTGAGAGAAACATTAATAATAGCTTTATGGATTGCTCTAACTGCATCGGCACCATTGTTTAATTGAAGTTTGGTATGCAAAGGTTTTAGCTGTTTTTTGAGGTTATCTAAAGCTTCTTGATAATTAGATTGTCCTTTTTGTGTATCTCCATATTGAATCCATAGACTTTGCCAATGATAGTAAAAAGCACTTAATATTGTTTCCAATTCTGCTACAGCTTGGGGAGAATTATTAGCTCTTAAATGCAGCTCTTCTAAAATAAACGAAATATGGCATTTTTGTTCCCAGGGAGTCATTACTGCAGGATAGTTGACAATTTCTGTTGCCAGCTTCACCGAAAGTTGAGGAATGTAATTAATAAACCTGGGCTGCTTGGAGGTATTGCTTTTTGCCACTAAGCTCCAGAAAAATGGCGAACCTACTGTATCTATAACTAGGTGAATTCGCGCTTCAGGATGGGGGTTTATTACCTGGTGATGTTTCCAATTATCAAATATCCAGGCTTCACCAGCTTTCATATTAACAGAGCGATCGCCACATATAAACTGTACTTCGGGATTGGTAATAATTGGAATATGAATTCTGGTTCGCTGTAGCCAGTAATAACCTTCATCTATGTGAGGCATAACTTCACCACCGCCAGCGATTCGCATCAGCCTAGTCCTACCTAGCACTGTATTAAAAGCCGCTAGTACCTGTTGGAGGTAAGGACAGCGTTGCAATAAAGATGTTGGGTGCATTTCTCCTTTAATACTGTCATTTTTGGCATCTCCCAAAGCCGATATTAGTAGCAATGCGGAGTTGCCAGGAAATCCTTGAGGATGAGGAAGCCAGTCTCCTTGGTCAAATTGTGTAATCTCCTGTTGAAGGCGTTGGATATCAAAACTAAAAGGCAGTTTGTAGAATTCAGTATCTAATTTCATAACTGTTTATCAAAGAGTTTCTTAGCAAGAAACTTACTTTTTGATTAAGTACAAACTCTATTATTGACCACTTTTATATTTAAAACTTTAGTGTAAACACTTAAATATAAAAACCTATTTATTAACTTTTAATTGCACAACATCTAGATTTTAATTACTAACCTTAAAGTTTGAAAAAATTAACTATTCAGACAAATCTCTTCTTTGGATCTAGTTGAATATACTGTGGTGTATCTTACATTACCTTTTAAAATAGTACTTAATTAGTCCGTCTTTAAAGAAAAAATATTTTGAAAGTATCTAAAGCTAAAGTCAATACATATTTGAAAATTCCGATTTTATTTGAATTGTTTAATCAATACATATTAAAATATCAATTTTGCTTTGATATTTTGATCTATTTTTCAATATTTTTATTGAGATCAAATATTTATTTAGATAGCCATTTTTGAAAATCAATGGTAACTAAAATACTCTCGCTTTTTATTCTAAGAAAATATTCAATAGATTTTTCCTAAATTAAATAACAATGACATCTTTCCAGCTTGAGATAACTTCCTCTCCTTACTTTGTCAACTGGCTACAAGAACAAGGTGTTAGTTTGGCATTTACTACTTATCAAAGTAATCGACTTTTTTTTGTTGGAGTCAAATCAAACGGACGACTATCTGCTTTTGAAAGACTATTTGATCGCCCCATGGGAATTTATGCTCAAGGTCACGATCTGTATATGGGTGGTGCCTATCAGCTATGGAAGTTGAGTAATGTCCTCGAATCAGGACAAGTCGAACCAGGTGGCTACGATGCTTTGTATGTTCCCCGCACGGGTTGGACGACGGGTGATATAAGCATTCACGATGTGGCACTAGATAATGCAGGTGAAGCAGTAATGGTTAATACTGCTTTTAGCTGTTTGGTAAAGCTGGACGATCGCTTTAGCTTTAAACCGATTTGGCAACCTAAGTTTATTTCTCGCCTTGTTCCCGAAGATCGCTGTCATCTCTATGGTTTGGCGATGGTTAATGGCGAACCTACTTATGTGACTGCGGTAGGGCAAACTGATGCAGTTGAGGGATGGCGATCGCATCGCCGTGATGGTGGAGTAGTAATTGATGTGGCTTCTGATGAAGTTGTGGCTTCTGGCTTATCGATGCCCCATTCTCCTCGTTTCTATAAAGGTAAGCTGTGGGTACTCAATTCTGGACAGGGTGACTTTGGCTATATTGACTTAGCCACAGGCAAATTTGAACCAGTCACTTTTTGTGCGGGCTTTACTAGAGGATTGGCTTTCTATGGGGATTATGCCCTGATTGGTACATCAAAGCC
>CAKZYI010000202.1 GCA_937884735.1 uncultured Pleurocapsa sp. | reverse complement strand
CTCTAGATGAAGGATTGAGCAAATTGGTATCTACAACAGAACAAATAGAACAACAGGATCACACTAGTAAAGCAATTCGTCCTGTACGTGATGCCCTATCAGCTTCACCTAATAATTCTGGACAATAATTAATCTGTTGTTACTTATTTCTAACATTTATCGATCTGGTTTTATCTCACACAGTCAACCATTTTCTCGTACCAAAATACTGACAAGATTTGCTAGCTATTTGTGCGGCACTATCTAATGCAGTGGCAAAATCTTCTTCTAAAATATAGTTGCAAAAAGCACCATGGAAAATATCCCCTGCACCCAAAGTATCTATTGCTTTAATGGCAGGCACGGGGATGAAGTTAATCTTCCCAGCTTTGCAATATAAGATTGGCTGTTGTCCTTGAGTAATAGCAATGCGATCGATTCCTTGATTCTGTAAAAAATCAATTACTTCTTGGGTAGTGCGGCAATTGGGGGGATAGAAGTTAGCCGAACATATAGCGTAATCAATATCAGGAAGTATTTTCTCTAATCCAGGTTTCCAGCTTCCACCATCCATAACTAAAGGAATTTGTTTCTTTTTAGCTATTTCTATTATTGCCAAGCTAACATCTATTTGATGTCCATCAATTAAGACAATATCAATCTCTTCTAAGATATTTTGAGGTACTTGCGATTGTTTTCCCTGAGATTTTAAAGCATTAAGAGAAATAATTGATCGCTCTGCTGTATTCTGATTAACAATAATCGAGTATACGGAAGGACTAATCAACTGTTGGGGAATTAAATCTACTATTTCAATTTCATAGTTTGCCAAATCGCTCCTAATTAAATGATTTAGATCGTGTTGACCCAAAACAGTCAGTAGCTTTCCTCGATTGCCAAAGTAGCTAAATGCAACTGCTGCATTTGTAGCAGGGCCTCCTGCTGCGGTAAGGTAATCTTTAGCTACTATCATTTGATTTGCTTGGATAGAACGATCGCTTATATAAATACAGTCTAAAGAAGTTAAACAAACGAATAAACCTAGGTAGCTCAATATTAACTAGCTACTAATTGAGAGTTTTTCACCAAAGTAACAAAGTTAGATAATATTTGTAGTCCATTATCGGAAGACTTCTCAGGGTGAAACTGTACCGCCATTAAATTATCTTTAGCAATTGCCGCCGTAACTGTTTGCGTACCGTGAGTTACTGTACCTGCGTTGATACTTTTATCTACAGGATCGACATAATAAGAATGTACAAAATAAAGATAGGGATCGGCTGGTAGGTTTTCCCACAAAGAAAGCTTATCTTGGATTAACTCCAACTGATTCCAGCCCATTTGCGGAATGGTAATACCTGGTTCGCTTTTAAAACGACGAGCAATACCTGGTATGATTCCTAAACCTCTTTCTGTGCCTTCTTCCGAACCATCAAACAATAGCTGCAACCCTACACAAATGCCTAAAAAAGGTTTCCCCGATGCGATCGCTTTTTTAATTACTGGCTCTAGATTTCTTTCTCTAATGTGGCGCATTGCAGGGTCAAATGCACCTACTCCTGGCAATACTACCGCATCAGCCAACAATATTTCTTCAGGAGAATCAGTAATTTTAGGTACTGCACCAGCTTTTTCCAATCCTTTACAGGCAGAGTGGAGGTTGCCCATATCGTAGTCAATTACAGCCACATTAACCATTTGTTTGCTTCTCCCCATAAACCTATATATAAATATACTTACATACTCTCTAGACTGGAGCAAAAGTTATTTTGTATGTTGATTATTTTCCTTTAAATCTATTTTAGCTATTTCTTGAGCCGCATTTTGCATTTGTAGAAAATTAGTAGCCTGTTTTAAAACATATATTGGCAAGCAAAATATAATCAGCAAAGATAATATATTTAGATCAAAATTATTGGTTTTGAAGCTCCAATCAATTAGATGAAAATTGAGATATAAAAGTATATAAAATAGCTCATTTCCCAAAATCAATATATCCATAAAAGTCTTGTTGCCATAGTAAAGCTTCATCAGTCCATTATTCGACCACTGAGCAGAGTCTTTATGACTAGCTTTACCGAGCATTCCCGTGGCATATATTAGATAATAGTGACTGCTAACATCAAGAGCGATCGCAATAATAAAAAACAACAAATACTTGGGATATAGCTGGGCTAGAATTAAACATAAACCAGCCGTAGCCGAACGATCCGCCACCATGTCTAAAGCAGCACCAAAATTGCTGCTTTGATTATAAGCCCGAGCAGCCCTGCCATCAAATTCATCTAAAATAAAGGCGATCGCATAAAATCCCATACACAATTGCCAGCTACCCATACTATGACTAACAAAAGCTACTAAATAAAATATAAATCTAGCGTAGCCAATCAGATTAGGAACGAACAAAAATACTTTATTAATCGCCATATTTTTGATTACTAGTTACTGATTACTGATAAATGATAAATGATAACTAGCTTTCTGTTTCAATCCATCCTTTTATTGTTTCTACAACCGATTCAATCGGAATATCTTGAGATTCTTTCGTGGCTCGTTTGACCACTTCCACTTTACCTTCAGAAAGCGATCGCCCTGTGACTACTCGATACGGAATACCCACTAATTCGCTATCTTTAAATTTAGCTCCTGCTCTTTCTTTGCGATCGTCGAGTAAGACTTCTACACCTGCTTGCTTAAACTCCTCATATAGCTTTTCTCCCGCAGCCATTTTCTCAGCATCAGAAATGTTGGGTACAATCACAATTACATGATAAGGTGCGATCGCTACAGGCCAAATTATGCCATCTTTGTCGTAAGATTGCTCTACTGCTGCTTGAGCTAAACGGGATACCCCAATACCATAGCAGCCCATCCACAAAGGTTCTGTTTTACCCTGCTCGTTGGTGAAGCTTGCCTCCATCGCTTTTGAATATTTTGTACCCAACTGAAAAATGTGTCCAGCTTCGATACCTCTGGCACTAATTAAAGTTTGGCTGGGATCGTGTATGGCGCGATCTCCTGCTTTGGCTTCTTGAATATCTACCAATATTTCTGGCAAGGTGAAGTTTTCGCCCCAGTTTGCACCGACAACATGATAGCCAACTTCATTCGACCCTGTGACAAAGTTTTTGGCATCGACAACGGTGCGATCAACTAAGCGCAGGAATTTCTTGGCTACATTTTTAGATGCACTTATATAATCATCATCAAGATCGGGTGCAATATATCCCAAGGGTAGAGATTTAGTTGCCCACTTTTTCTGTGCTGTAGCATCTGGTACGGTTAAAGAAATAATTGTCTTGGCTTTATATTGGGGTGCAAGTTTAGTTAGTTCGTTGGTAAGCTTAGTTTCATTAACATCGCGATCGCCGCGAATATTAATTAATACTAATACTGTCATCCCATTGTCGTAGATAACTTCATACAAAACGTTTTTGACAATTACCGTAGGCGAACACTTAACTATTTCGGCTACCTTGGCGATGGTTTCTGTATTAGGAGTGGCAAGCTTTTCATAGCTGCTAAAGGGAGACTCTTCAACATCAGCAGGTAGAGATACAGCCTTTTCTGTATTGGCGGCATAGTTACCATCTTCGGTATATAGAATCTCGTCTTCTCCTGCTTCAGCCAGGATCATAAACTCTTGGGAGCCAGAACCCCCAATTGCCCCCGAATCTGCATCTACAGGGCGAAATTCTAAGCCACAGCGAGTCATAATATTGCGGTATGCCCGATCCATTGCAGCGTAAGTTTCTTTTAAGCTTGCTTCATCAGTATGAAAAGAATAAGCATCCTTCATAATAAATTCCCTGCCCCGCATCAAGCCAAAACGAGGACGAATTTCGTCGCGAAATTTAGTTTGGATCTGGTACAAATTAAGGGGAAGCTGACGATAAGAACGAATTGTTTCGCGGGCTATTGTTGTGATAATCTCTTCATGAGTTGGGCCTAAGCCTAATTCGCGATCGCCTCGATCTGTGAGGGAAAACATAATCCCTTCGGCTTTGGTATAGGTATTCCAACGCCCAGACTCTTGCCATAGCTGAGAAGGCTGTAGTTGCGGCAACAAGCATTCCTGCGCCCCTGTCGCGTCCATTTCTTCTAGCACAATGCCCGAAACCTTTTGCAAAACACTCCACATCAAAGGCATGTAGGCATATAATCCGCTACCAAAACGACGAATATAGCCAGCACGAAGTAATAATTGATGGCTAGGTATTTCTGCCTCTGCTGGAGTCTCTCGCAGTGTCACAAACAGCATCTGGTTAAGTCGCATTATTATTCCTTTCAGTAAGCTTGCAGAATTTTTATTTTATCAGTACCTAGAACAAGTAATTACTAATTACTAATTATATTGATTTGCGGCTCAAGCGATCGCCTTTACGACATACTGGGTCATAATTGCAGTAGCGACAGGCTTGGCGATCTATATCGGGGGAAACTGGATAGTATCCTTTTTGGAGATGGGATTTTACTTGTTGGGCAAAGGCGGCTGATTCTGCGGGATCTTTTTTGGGGCGACTAATGGTTTTTTGTTTGGTGATGGAATAGTATGCTGCGGTGTGTATATTTTCCTCTGGACGTATCTTGGCGATCGCATCTTGATATATTGCTAGCTGAAGATCGATATTAGCTTTCCCTTTATTATCTTTTATTCCCGCAGGAGTTGTACCGCTGGTTTTATAATCAATTACGGTTAAGCCTTCTATGGTGCGATCGATTCTGTCTACCTGTCCCTGTATTTGTAAGTCATGCCATTGAGTATTAAACTTAGTTTCGGTGGCGACTACTTCTGTTTCTGGGGGCAGAAATTCTGCGCTAGTCAAATTGAGTGCAAGCAGATCTAAATGTTCTTGGCGTTGAAGATCCCATCCTGGTAGCTGAGTTAAATTTAATTCTTGTTCGGCTGTTGCAAATGCTGTTATTAGCTGTTGGCGATCGCAATTAGCTAAATCGGTGGAGGTTTTGACATCTTTTAAAGACAATTCTAAACAGCGATGGTATAAACTTCCGCGAAAAGCAGCACTTAGATCTGATTCGGCTTCGGTTAATTCTTTTAACTTTAGCAACCGCGCACTAAACCATTTAAAAGGACATTGACCTAATTGGGTTAGCTGAGAAGCACTAAATACTTTACGTTGAGGATCGATTTCAATGCCAATTACACCATCATATTCATTAGGAGCGATCGCGCTTTCTCGTTGAGCTTCTATCTGCCATGGTTTGGTTATTTTGGGAAGTTGTAAGAATGAACTTGTTTGCTTGTCTAACAAGGCAGGCTGGCGTAAATATGTCTGACGAGCCAATTCTA
This sequence comes from uncultured Pleurocapsa sp., assembly GCA_937884735.1. Lineage (GTDB taxonomy): Bacteria > Cyanobacteriota > Cyanobacteriia > Cyanobacteriales > Xenococcaceae > Waterburya. The sequence continues at coordinate 5,001 of CAKZYI010000202.1, read as the reverse complement.
TACTAGGTAACGGTAACGTATTTATGGGAGTGGGCTTTAGTCCTAAACGAGTCAAATAAGGACTAGGTAAGGTAGACTTGCGATCGATTAACTCAGGATATGAAAAACTAATTTGCTGTGTTGGTATACCCAATAAGGAATAAAAATAAAAGGTTTCCCGTTGAGCAATATCTACTGCCGTTTCTATTTCCCAGCCTTCTTTGACCAATTGCTTGCGACTATAAAAATCTAAAATAGCATCATCGGAGATCGCTTTAGGTAATATTCCTTCTCCACTACCCAATACAAACACATAAGGATAGCTTGTACCTAATAAAGCGGTAGGCTTATATAAACTAATTCCGCCTATGCCTGGTTGAGCTGAAATAGTTAATAAAGCTAGTATTTCATTTATTTCTCGAATAAAAGTCTGTTTGCTGACTACTTGTTCTTCAGGCTTGCTTAATTCGCTTAATGCTTCTTGAATGCGGTAGTAAGCTACAATTTCTCTCGCCCAAACTTTTCCCTTCTCCAAAATATCCCAATCAAGGAAAATATTTTGTAAACTCTCGATCCAAACACCCCTTGTATAACTATTTTGTTGAAAATCTAGCAAGCTTAAATCAATTCCCAATTCTTGCCAAGCTACCAAGCCTTGAGGATGGCTTTCTCTGGCGGTTGACCAATTTTCGGCTGACATACATTTAGTTAAAGGATGAGACAGTAACTGAGCGGTTTTTTCAAAAGGAAAATTGTCTCTAATTACTTCTAGCAAAAGTCTTAACCACGCACCCATGCGAGTTTGTTCGAGGGGAATATCATAAGCCACCTGGACAGATAAACTATATTCCCAAGCAACATCAATTAAAGTCTCTCCGTATAGTTGTTCGTCATTAGTTACCAAAACAATATCTTTGGCTTCTACTCCCTGAGTCTACAAAATCTATACCTGGGTTAAAACGCCCCGCACCTCTTCTTCCAGGTTCGGAAAAACATTCAAGCTCGCCCCATCAGGCAAACTATTTTCACCCTGAAAACACTGCTGCAATAGCTGATTAATGCCATAACTCTCATTACTTCCTCGTTCCTTGCTCCTTGCTCCTTGCTCCTCATTCCTTAAAAACCTTTCCCAACCTTGAGATGTCAACCACTCAACATTATGTTGATTTTGAGGATACAAATCATTAGTCGGCAATACTAAAATACTATCTTGTCCTGCGATCGCATTTATTACTGCTAGCTCATCTTTGGCAGGAGCAAAATAGCCATAAAATAAATAGGGTTTTTGATAAGCAACATCAGTGCTTCCTCGCCAGTACAATTGCGCTGCATCAATACATTTTCGTTGTCTTAATTGCTGCTCATAGGCGATCGCCAAGTTTCCCAACTGCTGTATTCTTGAGTCAGCATTTTGCTGCAACACTTTGAGATCTACACCACTGCGAAATAAGTCTTTAATGGTGGCTAAAAAAGCCTTTGCAGTACCTTCTACATTCTTTGTTGTCATTACATCTGTCACTGCGTTTTGTAATAAACGCCGACTAAATAAAGTAGAAGCAATTCTTGTACCCCGACGACGGACAATATTTTGAGTTAAAGTCTCTAGGCTATAGTGAGAGATTTTGATCTGGGAATTAACAACCTGGCGAATATGATGAGCGATCGCATTATTGGGAGTAATTACCTGTAGATCGGGTTTAATAAATGACGGATTTAATTCAGAAACAATATACCTACTCATTTTTTTATTTTTATTTGGAATCTATATTTTTTAAATAGCTGGCTTAATAAAAGTTAAGAATCGCTCTATAGTAAAAGAGTATTTTGTTAGAGAGTAAACCTATCGTGTCTCGTTTCTTATCAATTATTTTCGGTCTAATTATTACTTTGTCCAGTAGTTTAGTCTTTTCCCATCCTGCATTAGCGGCGATTGGACTCAATAACGGACAACTATCTCCTTGTCCCGAATCTCCCAATTGCGTAGTGAGTCAAAACGGCGATGCCGATCATAGTATTGCAGCTATTCCTTATACAAGCGATCGCGCTGAAGCAAAAGAAACCTTGTTAAAAGTATTATCGGTTGTTCCTCGTACAGAAGTTATCGAACAGACAGATAATTATATCCACACTGAATCTACTAGCCGTATCTTCAAGTTTGTAGATGATGCTGAGTTTTATTTTCCTGAAGATGAGAAAGTTATTCAGGTTAGATCTGCTTCTAGGGTGGGAGAATCTGATTTGGGAGTCAATCGCCGACGTATCGAACAAATTCGCCTCGCAATGGAAGATATTGGGGCTTAATCTGTTTGGTGGGCAATAAACAATAGGAGGGCAATAAAAAATGCTGTTACATTTACAGCCAATCAATTTGCGTTGCCCACTCTACCTAAATTTTGTTGCCCCCCGACAACCACATATTTAATTGTATTGTTTATTGTTATGAAAACTCCTCCCAAAAATCTTTCCAGAATAAACAAATTACGTCGTATTAGCCGAGTGTTGGACAATGCCATTACTATACCTGGGACTAAAATAAGCTTTGGTTTAGATCCGATCTTAGGTTTGCTTCCTGGGGGCGGAGATACCATTACTGGTGGACTATCGGCATATATTGTGGTGGAAGCTGCGCGAATGGGTTTACCCCGCGAGATATTGGGGCAAATGGTAGGTAATATATTATTGGATTCTTTTGCGGGAACAATACCTATTTTGGGAGATCTGTTTGATGTTGGATGGAAATCGAACGTCAAAAATATTGAATTATTAGAAAAGCATTTAGAAATTTCCGAAACGAAAGAAGCCAATCCTTTGTTTATTATTGCCTTAATTTTATTATTAATAGTTATCGTTTTAGGATTTGCCGCAATAACTTTCTTTTCAGTTAGGTTTTTCTGGAATCTTGTTTCTCAATGAAAATATCGATATCTAATATCTTAGAATTACTTCTATTAGCTTCTGTTTGGGGCGCTTCCTTTCTCTTCATGCGTATTGCTGCCCCCGTATTAGGGCCTGTTTGGCTGATTGAATTACGAGTTTTATTATCTGGTTTAACTATATTTTTGTTATCAATTCGATTAAATATAGTCCAAGAAATTTATGATAATTTAGTTCCCTTATTTATTTTAGGCTGTATAAATATAGCCACGCCCTTTGTCTTTTTTGCGATCGCAGCATTGTATCTACCTGCTGGTTTTACTGCCATTCTTAATGGGACAGCACCTTTATTTGGCACGGTAATTGCTTTTTTATGGCTCAAAGAAAAACTAACCTGGAGTGGCATAGCTGGGTTAATTATCGGCTTTGCAGGAGTAACTATTTTGGTGGGATGGACAAATATTCCCATAACAACTTCCTTTATTCTATCGACTATAGCAGGACTTTTAGGAGCTTTAATGTATGCGATCTCTGCTCCTTTTGCCAAGAATAAATTATCAGGAGTTTCTTCAATGGCGATCGCAACAGGAAGCCAACTGAGTGCAGCACTAGTTTTGCTACCCTTGACCCCGTTTTTTTTACCTAATTCTTATGTATCTTTAAAAGTATTTGGTGTCGTTGTAGCGTTAGCTCTTTTTTCTACTGCTTTAGCCTATATTCTTTATTTTCGTCTAATCGACAACATTGGCGTTAGCAAAACTTTGACAGTATCTTATCTCGTACCCTTATTTGCTATATTTTGGGGTGCTGTCATTCTAAAAGAACCTATAACTGTTTCAATGTTAATCGGCTGTAGTTTAATCTTAGCAGGTACAGTGATCGCAATTTCCAAATGAAGCTAGTTTTTTTATAGTCACACAGCATACTTTGTACTTTTAGTATATTAATTTTATTGCTTGGTTTGTAGTCAATTTATGTTTATTATTCTTAATAAGGCATGATTTGTATACAAAAATAAAGTAAAGATTATACAAAGTTTAAATTAGTATTTAAATTATTTAAGAGATTTTATAATTTATAGAGTTAAGAATAAGTAATTTTTGTTGTTTAATAGTGGAAATGCGAAAAATACGGCACGAGTAGAAATGCAAAAACGCACGGTAAACAGTACCAAAGCCTAAAATTGCAAGTATCTTCACCGTAAAAACACGAAAAAGCTAAAATCTTCATTTGTTTTTTATTGTATTTAAAAAATAAACAAGATATTCTTACAGAAATAAATATTTTATAAATAAATATTCTTTAGATAAATAAGCAAATGCTTTGATTCTTTATAGATTGCTTTAAAGCCTTTTTTTAAGTATCTAAAATAGTATTTAGTTACTTCAATTTCACGTTATAAATCTTACACAAACAATTTGAATAATTTTCTTGTTACCCATGATAAACGTAATTAGTTTAATTCTAGCGTTAATAATTTATGTTCAATTAGATCTGCTTTTTACCAAAAAAGCCAAATAAAGCTTTGAAAAAGCCTCAAAACAAGATTAAGAAAAAAGAGAAACATCATCACCATGTTTCTCTTTTTATTATTTTTAGGAAGTATAACTTTGTAAAGTCTCAGGAGACTGCTGGCGTAAAATACTAACCGCACGATCGCCCAAACCTGCTACATCTTCTACCAAAACCAAATATTTGTTTGCGGCTAAATAATCCCGATAGGGTACAGTATCGCTACCCGTATCCATCGCCCAACCAACACCGCCTCCAATAAACACACTGCCCATAGCACCACCAATTGCACCTAAAATACCGCCTACTATATGATTTCCAGGATCTCCTGCCCAATCTAGATTATGTAATCCCGTAATCAGGTTAAATACATATCCTCCAAAGAATCCAAAGGGGATTAGCCAATACGCCATAAATCTGGCTCTTTTTTTTGCCTGTTTCATTGGATCTAATAAGCCCAATTCATCCGCAGTCTTATAACCCCTACCTGCGATCGCAACTTTATTTAAAGGAATACCCGCTTTTTCTAACGCTGTATAAGCTTCTTCTGCTTGAATGCGATCGGATAAAACAGCAATTAGATAAGTCATTTTTAAAACTTTTACAAAACACATATTTAACCCTTAGATCGTAGCT
>CAKZYI010000201.1 GCA_937884735.1 uncultured Pleurocapsa sp. | reverse complement strand
AGAAATTCTGGGTCGATATCCAAAGCACGGTCTAAATCGAATGCCTGTACTCCTAATACTGCATCCATTCCTAGTTCAGAATTTTGGGTGCGATAGATTTTTGCCATCCCGTTCATGGCTTTGATTTTGCTTTCCAATTCTTCTAATTCTTGGGGACTAACGAGGTCTGTTTTGTTAAGCAGAATCACATCGGCAAAAGCAATTTGTTCCTGTGCCTCATCTGCCTCCCAATGTTGTTGAATATGTTTGGCATCGACTACTGTAACCACTGCATCCAAAGCAATCTTGTCTTTCATATCTTCATCGACAAAAAAGGTTTGAATTACAGGGGCAGGATCGGCCAACCCAGTGGTTTCGATTACCAGATGGTCGAACTGGTTGCGACGCTTCATTAAGTTGCCGATAATGCGAATCAAGTCACCCCGCACTGTACAGCAAATACAGCCATTATTCATTTCAAAGATTTCTTCATCGGCATCAATCACCAGTTGATTATCAATGCCCACTTCTCCAAACTCATTAACAATGACCGCTACTTTCTTGCCGTGTTCGTAGGTGAGGATGTGATTGAGGAGGGTGGTTTTCCCCGCACCTAGATAACCAGTCAGTACGGTGACGGGTACGGTGTTAGTGCTTGTCGCTACCATAATCTAATTCCTAAACTTTTATAGATAATAATAATCGATCTCATTGTCAAAAAGCGGTTTTTAATCTTAAAGCTGATTTTTAATTAAATTAGGTGACAAGCCTTTATTTTGCAAAATGGATTACAGAGATAAAACTAGCCCGATCGTTCTTCATTTCTTTGAATACTAATTTAATATTCGATTAACCGTGATTCTTTTTTCGCTGCTGGGCGATCTCTCTAACATAGACATTGCCATCTCTTGCTAATTGTTTAACGGTTTTAGATGGTGTTTTAGGATGAATTGCGATCGCAAATCTTTCGTTCCAAAGTAAAGAACTGGCATTTTGTTCTAATATTTCAGGAGATACATATAGCTAATATTTAAAATATCGTTAATAATATTATTTTTCCAACCAAACTCTAATTTTTTTTGCTCCCAATTAATATGAGATTCAATATTATATATAAGATTCCAAGTAAGTTTGACACTTTGATACCAATTGTCTCTATTTACCTCATTCTCTGGAAAATAAAAATCATCATATTTACTGATATTATCAAGCTCAAGTAAATAATTATCTAAGGTTTCAAATAGTTTTTCCAAATGCTGTTGAGAAGTTTTTGGATTCATTAATATTGCTAAAGCAATTTCTCTATCTCTTTGTCGCGATGCCCAATCGAATAAAGAATCCGTAACGCGATCTCGAAGAGATCCGCTTCGCGGTGCGCTTTTTAATAAATCGATTAATGATTCTCTAGGAATTTGTTCTATCTCATCAAAATTATTGGAGAAAAAATTAGCCATAACGCTAAAATTGGCTTTGACTTTGACATAATATATCCTTTTATAATAAAGCGATCGCCATTATCTTCTAAATGCAGCAAAATACTCTTGCCGAAGTAAAATAGACTTAGCTAATAGCTTAGTTTATACATTGCGATATGGCACAGGTTAACATTCACGAAGCCAAAACCCATCTATCTCAACTCCTTTCTCGCGCTGTTTTAGGAGAAGATATTGTTATTGCTAAAGCTGGTAAACCTGTCGTGCGTCTCGTTCCTGTGGAAGAACCGCTTCAAGACCGCATTTTAGGACAAGATGAAGGATTATTTACTATTCCCGAAGATTTTAACGACCCTTTACCAGAAGATGTTTTAGTATATTATCATTTGGATGAGTACTGATAAACAGTTTCATCGTTATGATGTCGATTTAATTTGGGGTTTAGATTAAGCAGTAAGAAAATTCTCAATCGCTTCTGTCACCGCTTCGGGGTACTCTTCATAAATCCCCAACGTCCCTGATAATTTGACTGTTTGCACCTTGCTTAACTCTGCCATTGCTTCCATTTCTGCTTTTGATTTCGGGGGGGCATTTTCCGCCAAAACGATCGCAATAGGCATTGATACAGATTCTAGAAGCTGCAAAAATTCTTCTCTACTAGTTACAGGATCGATCGCGCCAGTAACAAATGCCGCAGGGGCATATCTCGCACCAGGTTTTGAGGTAATTTGGTGTTTTTGGGCGATAAATTCAGGGGTTAGTTTGCTTTCATCCACATAAACGTGGCGTTTATACATCAAGCGCAGAAAGGAAGGGGTAGTGTTGAGATAGTATAATCCTTGTCCGATAACGGGCGATCGCACTAAGTTTTTCACCCCATTCCTGACACCATCGGGTAAACCCATTACTCTCAATGGTCCTTGCCAAGTAGGAGCAATTAAAATTAGTTGAGATATTATATCTGGGTTGTCTAGAGCAAATTTCAAAGCGTATCCCGAAGCATGACCCGCAGCGATGAGTATAATTGAACTATTAAAAACAGATTTAACAAAATCTCCCAACAACTGCTGAAATAATGCGGGAT
>CAKZYI010000200.1 GCA_937884735.1 uncultured Pleurocapsa sp. | reverse complement strand
CAAGATGGCTTACTCAGAAGTATTCCCATGTCGGCACTCTATGACGGCAAACGATTTCTGGTGGAAAAATATGCGATCGCCACTACTCCCAGCTTAAACTTAATTAACCGCAGTTTGTTAGATCGCGTTCCTTCTAAAGCCCTAGCTTTGGGACTAACCCAAACTTCCACTATCGATGGTAAAGTCTTTAATCCTCTACCCAACGTAGAACGAGAAATCCAACAGGTTAAAAGTATTTTTAATAAAACTATTGATTTACTGGATGCAGATTTTACTCGCGATCGCTTACAAAAGGAACTAGACAAAACATCCTATCCTGTAGTTCATATTGCCACTCACGGACAATTTAGTGCCGAACCAGAAGATACTTTTTTAATTACAGGAGATGGCAAAAAACTTACCATTACCGAACTAGATCGCTTAATTCGCACTACTGCAAAAGACAGTCAACCAGTCAATCTAATTTCTCTAACCGCCTGTCAAACTGCCGTAGGAGACGAACGGGCAGCATTAGGTTTAGCAGGAGTAGCCATTCAAGCGGGTGCTAGTAGTGCCTTAGCATCCTTGTGGAATATCGATGACGATCTTACCCCAGAAGTAGTTAGAAAATTCTATTCTGGTTTAAAAACTCAAAATACAACTAAAGCCAAAGCCCTACAACAAGCACAAAAATCTTTTATCGCTCAAGGAGAACATCCCGCCTATTGGTCGCCATTTATTATTATTGGTGATTGGCTATAAGTTCTATCTTCTATACTTTTCAGCTATTTCTGTCAATTGCTGTTGATGCCTTTTTTGAATTTCTTCAGCTTCAGGAGAAAACTGGCTAGAATTGACCGTATTGTTTTCCATAGCAGTTAACTGTTGGATTAATTGATTTTTATAAGCTTCGACCTCAGTGGCTTGTGGTTTAGTTGTAACTTCAGTCAAAGCATCGTACCATAAACCAGCTTCTGCATAAATATTGGCTCTTTCAACGGGGGTAGCTGCTCGCTCTAATTGAGTAGCTATTACCGAAGATGGTTCTACTATATTAATTCCCGTACCTATAACTAACGATTGAGAAGGACTATTAGGATTGCAGACCAAAATCGCTCGCCACAAATATTTTTGTCCCGATTCTAAAGCAGGAGAATCTGAAGGCAAAGTATAGGACATAATTCCTGGAGTACTGGAAAGAGTTTCTTTGGCTATCAATTCTCCTCGACTATTTTTACTATTGCGATCGTACTTATAGAGACGAAACTGTAGGGGATAAGTTTCTGCATCGGGTATGTGCCAAGTAAAAGTAGGATGAGTAGAAAAACTTTTGCCAATATGCCCGTAGGGTGCAAGGGCTGTAAAACTAGTTTTAGCTGCTTCGCTACAACTACCCAATCCCCTAGATCCAGTAATAGTAGTTTCTTCTCCTTTGGGTGCATCATCTTTAGTAGAAGGCTTCTGATAGTCTGCCAAAGCTGCACTCTCAATTAATAAAAATAAACAGATTAAACTGCCAATAAAACCCGCACTGTTACCTAAATTTTTGATTGTTTTAGTCATTTCTCTTCCTTATTGCCTCTTATCATTAGAGCCTCCACCCTAATAATTAGCTAATTGCTTATATTCATAGAGTAAAAAAATACAGTCCAAAATCGATTTCCTTTCTCAGACAAGCAAAATTCAAGATCGCGCCAACTTTTTTACCTGATATGACAAGCAAGATTGCAGAAAACTGTATTGATTCCAATGTCTCAAAATCTTATCAATATATGTGAAGCAATTTTGGAGACAAATTTATGGAAATCAGAGAATTAGATCTGACATTTCGCATCAGATGAAGAATCTATTATCTGTTACATTCTCGACTGAGGATTAATTTACCATCAGCCAGACGGTATACTCCTTGGGGTTCGACAATAGGTTCTCCTGGTTGCCAACTATTATCTTGAGGGACATTACGAACTTTTCCAGTAGAAAAATTGGAGATATCTGCATTGCCAGGGCGAACGGGTAAACTATCTCCACCTGTAATAATAAATCGCCCTTGCTGTCTGTTACCCACTGGGGCAACACAACTATTAGCCACTAATTCGTTAGTATAAATCGAGTTATCGGGAAGATCGTTGAGGCTGTTTTGAATAAAACTTACATCGGGAATTGTTACGGCACCCGATACCGCACCTGTAGCGTTTACATCGGCACGATCGTTATTGTTTAAACTTTCTGGGTTGCTAGTTAAAGAATTGAGAGTAAAGCTTTCCGCAAAAAAAGCAGGAGTATCGAGGGTAATATTTCCTCCCCGCCCATCTCTTGCAAAAGCGAAAATATCACTATCATCAAAGGCAATAATCGAGTCAGCAGTAAAATTAATATCGCCTCCTCCCTCAATACCATTATTAACATTGGTAATGATATCTGCATTTTAGGCTAGACGAATAATCTTTACTGAAAGATTAATTCTACATCCAGCAGCACTAGTTTCTGCGGTTACAATTATACTATCAACAATACTCACTTCATTTTGCAGTCTCAAATCAAGATTACCCGCGTTACCTGTACCCTCACTTTGAGCGGATATTAAAGCAGACTCCTCCAGACTGAAATTAATTCCAGTTAATAAAATTTCTCCCCCATTGCCTGTAGAATCTACGTCGGTATTGGCAAAAATACCACTAGCTGCACCCGCATTGACTATTGCTTCGGGTTCAAATAGTTCCAAACGCTCGCTAAAATTAGTATCGTTACCTGCGATCGCAATATTACCGACTAAATTCACAATAATTTGCCCTGCATTTCCTCCCGCAGCTGTGTTACTGAGAATCTGTCCGCCATCGATCGCAGTTAAACTATTGGCTTGAATGGTAATACTACCACCATCGTTGTTATTAAAAGTTTGAGCGGTGATTACCGCACCATCGGCAATAGTCAAATCTTTGGTATTAACTTCAATACTGCCACTATTGCCCGTACTTCCAGCTTCAGCAATAGTATAAAAGCCAGTAGATGCACCAGGCAAAGGTGACGAGCCGCGACTGAAATTTTCTAATTCTAGAGGATTATATCCCGACATATTAACTAATTCAGAGGCTTTAACAAGAATATTTCCACCATTACCTTGAATAATATTACATTCTGCTTCAATTTCTCCCAAAATCGAAGCATTTAATTGCCCTCCGTTAGTTAGAAACAGCGATCGCGTGTCAATCTGAATATTTCCTCCATTACCAGTAGCAGCAATATCTTCTTGTACCGCACTACTAATTGCGCTTCCGCGATCTACCGAGACAAAATCTTTTGCCTCGATAAAAATATCACCCGCATCTCCCTGAGAATCGGTACTGACGCTAATTTGAGCGCTATCGGTTAAAACTAAAGAACTACTTTGAAGATTGATCGTGCCACTGTTATCGTTTCCCAGACTATCCGACTCTAAAGCAACACTGGAAATTTCGCTATTACTTAAAAAAATAGTATCCTTAGCCGTAATACTAATATT
>CAKZYI010000199.1 GCA_937884735.1 uncultured Pleurocapsa sp. | reverse complement strand
TCAAGACCTCGGCGGTGCAAGTATTGCTTTGGGACAAGAAGGTTCGGCAACGAGTTACTATTTACCCATTTATAATCTTTATGGCTTGACTTTACAAAAAGTGATCTTTTCTCCCACACCTAAAACCAGTTTGACATTGCTAGAGCAAGGAGAAGTAGCTTCTGCTGCCTTATCACTCCAGGAATATAATCAACATCGCCAAGATTTTAAACCAAAACAATTTCGCATTATTGATATTGACTCTCATACCATTCCCTCTGGTGCCATTATTATCAGCGATAAAATTTCTCCTCAAAAAATCGAATTGATCGAGAAATCTTTGACTCAAGCACCTTCCCATATTGCTGCTTCAGCTAAATTTTTGCCGAATGAACGGGCATCTGAATACGAATATTTGATTCAAGTAATGGAAAAGGTTATCTCAATTTCCAACAGAATTAAAGAACAGCCCGCCTTATTTTATGAACCAGAAAAAAGTGTTGCTAAATAAAGAGCTTTGCACTTTACATAACTTGATAAAAATGAAGAGTTTGTTCTTAACAAAGCTTGGTTAAAGTACCTCATCAGGTAATAATAAAGATCGATCGAATTAAGTACATTTTCCTTCTGTATGGTACAAGCCGATAAAAAACTAACTGAGCCAGAAACCTCTGTGACCTTTGACTTAAATAGTTATCTAAAGCAGCAAAAAACTTTAGTGGAAAAGGCTTTAGATCAGTCAATTGCGATCGCCAGACCAGAAAAAATATATGAAGCAATGCGCTATTCATTATTAGCTGGGGGGAAACGTTTGCGTCCCATTCTTTGCTTGGCAACGTGCGACTTGACTGGTGGTACGGTGGAAATGTCCATGCCTACTGCATGTGCTTTAGAGATGATCCACACCATGTCTTTAATCCATGACGATCTTCCTGCTATGGATAATGATGATTTTCGCCGTGGCAAACCAACCAATCACAAAGTATATGGTGATGATATTGCAATTCTGGCAGGAGACGGTCTGCTTGCCTACTCTTTTGAGTATGTTGCTACCCAAACCAAAAATGTTGCTCCAGAAAATATCATTCGAGTGGTAGCCTGTTTGGGGCGTACTGTCGGTGCGGCGGGTTTAGTTGGGGGACAAGTCTTAGATTTAGAATCGGAAGGAAAGTCTGATGTAACGGCTGAAACCTTAAGTTTTATTCATACCCACAAAACAGGAGCATTGTTAGAAGCATCAGTAGTAACGGGGGCAATGTTAGCTAATGCGCCCCAAGAAGATATTAATAGACTCTCTAAGTACGCTCAAAATATTGGTCTAGCTTTTCAGATAATTGATGATATTTTAGATATTACTGCTACAGACGAACAGCTAGGTAAAACTGCTGGTAAGGATCTAGAGGCACAAAAAGCTACTTATCCCAGTTTGTGGGGTTTAGAAAAATCTCGCCTCAAAGCACAGGAGTTAGTAGACAGTGCGATCGCACAATTATCAGTCTATGGTACCAAAGCAGAACCATTGAGAGCGGTAGCCAACTACATAGTAACTCGCGATCGCTAATATAGAATATTCATTGATTAATAATGTTTTTAGAGGCAAAGAAGATAAACCATGCAGGAAGTCGCTGATATATTACACAATCAGATACTAATGGTCGCACTCTTAGCCTGCATAACAGCACAAGGGTTAAAACTAGTTATTGACCTATTTAGAAGCCGCAAACTAAACGTTACCTATTTGATGTCTCCTGGGGGTATGCCTAGCGCGCACTCTGCTTTGGTGGGTGCCTTAGCTACTAGTGTGGGGTTGACTAAAGGTTGGTCTTCGGCTGAATTTGCGATCGCCTGTTTGTTTGCCATTATTGTTATGTACGATGCTGCTGGAGTAAGGCAAGCCGCGGGAAAGCAAGCCAAGATCCTCAATCAGCTTATTGATGAGCTATTTCAAGAAGAACACAATTTTAATGAAGAAAGACTAAAAGAGTTACTAGGACACACACCGTTTCAAGTTTTGGTAGGTCTGAGTCTGGGAATTAGCATTGCCATGGTATTTTCCAAATATGTTTGGGTAGTTAGTTAGAAACAATATATGGCTAGTCTACGAAAGTTAAACTGCCAAGGTAGTTGCTGTCCAAATAGTCCAACCATCGAGAAGCCATAACACCATGGTGCAAACGAATAAAATCATATACATCCATGGTTTAGAAAGAGGACTAACATCGACAGTATCATTGCCAGTTTTCTCTGTCACAATGTTGACCATTTTATTAAATCCAGCTATACGCATAGGCAATAAA
>CAKZYI010000198.1 GCA_937884735.1 uncultured Pleurocapsa sp. | reverse complement strand
GAAGAACAATTTCAAGAAGCCTACGATATAGAGCTACAGTTTGTCCCTACAGATGAGTTAGATACCACACTTTAGTTTAATGCTCCATTTGCTCAAGGATGGATTCGAGAAATTAGTTTACGAGAAGGCATTCATCTAGAAATTAATCAGATTCAAAATAAAGATCGCGTGACAATTTCTCTTCCAGAGATAGAAGCTCACTACGTTGGCTGTCTATTTTTACTTTCGGGAAATCACCAAGTAACAGTTGCTTCTGCATCAACAAAAACATGGACAGAAGTTGCTGGAGGATACAGGCTCAACAGCACTGGCTCGCGAGGTCAATACGTCGGCGACTTCGATCTAAAACCCTGGTTTGCGATCAGATTTGACATTCATCAAAGCGTATTTCGTTCTTTTAACGCATCTCCAGACGGTGAATTACCTCAATATCTTCAGTATTTGGTCAAACCCACAAACCAAGAGATTCAGCGCAGCGTTCGAGGTACTCAACCAGTAATGAATACTGTGCTGCAACAGATTTTGCACTGTCCTTATCAGGGGATGGTGAAGCGAGCATATTTAGAGAGTAAAGTTATTGAACTCATAGCATTAGTGCTAGATCGTGAAAGAGCAATTCAGCAAGGAGAAACTAAAAAGGTTTTTCTCAAACCAGAACAAATAGAGCGAGTTCACTATGCTAAAGAAATTTTGTAGCGTGACTTAGTTAATCCGCCCTCGTTGGCAGAGCTTGCGCAACAGACAGGATTAAACGATTATTTGCTCTAACAAGGCTTCCGCTACTGTTTTGGAACTACTGTATTTGGCGAACTGCAAGCATACCGTTTAGACCTCGCTAAACAATTATTGGCAGAGCAAAAAATTAGTATAACCGAGATAGGTCGTCTGGTAGGTTACGCAAACCGCAATTCTTTTTCAAGAGCTTTCAAGCACAAGTTTGGTTTTAGCCCTATGGATTACAGAAAATCCTGTAGATAAAACATCAAAAGAGCTAATTAGAATAGCGAATTAGCCAGATTTGTTTCCTTTTATTCATAAAAACTCCATTTACGATCCCAAAAGCTCCGTTTGCGATCCCAAAAAAGAAAAAATTCTTTTGAAATCAGAAGTCAATTCCAAAACCCCATACTCTTATTGAGAAGATATTTCATTTACGATACAAGTAATGCCAAGTTGAAAAGCTTGAAAGCTTCTTTCGCAGAAGTGCGAGGTAAAAAGGTTTGTAGTCATGAAGAAGAGAGAATGCTAGAAAAATTGTCTTCTTTCTCCACCGCGACCTGAGTAATCTTATCCCCGTTAGCTAATCGCTTGCTTGCATCTTGATGAGATAACCAATTAAGTATGAAATTTAAACAATGTTACAAGTTAGTTTGTTCGCAGGATCTAACTACCTAATCGAATCAGAAGGTACTGTATCCGCCCATGCTTTTCTCGCAACTGATGGCGTAATTCCAGAAGACGGGTTAGTTATCTCAGTCGATGCGCCTAACCTCAGCGAGTTTGACCTCGAAGGCATTTCGGTAGAAGGGGGTGAGATTGAAGCGGTGCGCGACGGTGGGTTTGACCTGCGGATGATGGAGTACACCACCTTGGTGAACCTGCCCATTGCCGATGATGGCGAAACGGAAGCAGGGGAAACCGCTACCTTTAGCTTGGCTGCGGGAGAAGGGTATGAGATTGTTGAGGACTACAGTGGCGGTACGTTTAACCTGGTTGATACGGAGGCGGATATTCCACGAGGCGTTATTACTGAACCTAATGACATCATTTCTGAAGCCGTTGACACAAAAATAACGCCTGAGAACCCATCGTTTTCTGGCAGCGATGCTATCTACTTTGACATTGGCAACCGCTACCTCAACGAAGACGGTACTTACACCTACATCGACTACAGCGAAGATGTTGATGTTTATAAGGTACAGTTAACTGCAGGGGATACTATTGCGATTGAAACCTTTGATGATGAGAGAAATCTTC
>CAKZYI010000197.1 GCA_937884735.1 uncultured Pleurocapsa sp. | reverse complement strand
ACCGTCAATGGACAAACTCTTAAATTTAAAAAAGCGGTAATTGCTTCGGGTGCGCGGGCGGTTGAGCCAAAAATTGCGGGAATCGAACAAACTGGTTATTTGACCAATGAAAATGTTTTTTCATTGACAGAATTACCTAAAAGACTAGCAATAATTGGTGGAGGACCAATTGGTTGTGAACTGGCTCAGGCTTTTCATCGTTTAGGCAGTGAGGTAATTTTATTTCACAAGAATTCTCATTTGTTAAACAAAGAAGATCCTGATGCAGCAGAGGTAGTCCAGCAATCATTCCTAAAAGAGGGTATTCGTTTGGTTCTAAACTGCCAGTTAAAAGAAGTTAAAGAAAGTCCTGAAGGCAAGGTGATAAGTTACGTTGGAGATAGCGGACAAGCATCTATAGTTGTCGATGAAATCTTAGCGGGTGCGGGAAGACAGCCTAATGTAGAAAGTCTTAATTTAGAAGCTGTAGGCGTGGAATATGACCCCAGAAGAGGAGTAAAGGTTAACGATCATCTACAAACTAGCAATCCCAAAATATATGGTGCAGGGGATGTGTGCATGAACTGGAAATTTACCCATGCAGCCGATGCAGCAGCACGCATTGTAATTAAAAATACTTTGTTTGCTCCTTTTGGTTTAGGCAAATCCAAACTTAGCGACTTAGTTATGCCTTGGGTGACATTTACCGATCCTGAAATTGCCCACGTTGGGATGTATGAAGAAGAAGCCCAAGCTAAAGGAATTGACTGCAATACTATCAAGATTGATTTTGATGATGTTGCTCGCGCTTTGGCAGATGGGGATACGGAAGGATTTCTCTAGATTTTGCACAAAAAAGGCTCTGATGAAATTTTGGGAGCAACTATAGTTGCCCGTCATGGCGGTGAAATGATTAGCGAGATTACTACTGCAATGATTGGTGAAATGGGTTTGAGTAAAATGTCTACTGTAATTCATCCTTATCCTACTCAAGCAAACGCGATCAAACAGGCAGCAGATACTTATCGTCGAACTTTACTGACTGAGAAGACTAAGAAATTGTTGGGCTTTTTGGTCAAATTATCTTAAACAATTCAAAGAAATGTTAGAACCAAATTATTACTATAAATGATAATAATTTGGTTGCCTGTTATACTAAAAAATTATTCGCCATAATTTGATTATTTTAAAACAATAGTATTTCAGAATATAGCTATTTTTCATAAGCGGAAAAAACATCAAATTGTATCTTACTTAACCTTTGGGTTTTTCTCATAATTACTAAATTGCCATCTAATATTCTCATATTTGAACGACATAAATTGTTCTACTTTCACAGGCGAAAATCTTTTTCTGAGTAAGAAAAAACTTTATTAAGTTACCCAACTTTAGCCAGTAGAAAAAATGAATATTTCGTGACTATTTGTAACAATTTATCGGGATCGTTAATAATTGTTGAATTTAATTGACAGTGTTGATAAATTGTGGATGCAAATTGATAACGAGGTTAAAAGATGACTTTATCTTTTTATGCGATCGCTTTGATTTCCCTAATGGCATTGGGATACATCGTGGCAGTAGGCTTGGGAACAATAGCTTATTTTGCCAACGAAAAAAACTATTAAACTGCCAGGCTCAATAGTTTTATCAAGAAATTAAACTGATGTGCAGACAGGAAGACAGCTTATTTTGCCTAAGCGGTTGCTTCCTGTCTGTTTTCTAGCATATTATAGCGGCAAATAGTCCGACTTAACTGTATAGTTTATCCCACGAATCCTTTTTCAATTAGTCCAAGATAGTATTGAGCAAAGCGATCGCTAGGGTTTAATTCTAAAGCTCTTTCCAAAGTGCTGCTAGCTTCTTGGTAGCGACCTAATTCGTAAAGAACCCAACCTTTACCCGACCAATAGTTAGCTATTTGACTGTCCATTTCTATAGCTCGATCAAACGATTCCAAAGCAAGTCCGTATTGGTTAAGTTTAGCTAAAGCCCAAGCTTTTCCTGCCTGAGAATTGTCAGAATTAAAATTAATATTTAAGGAAGTATTATATGCTGATAAAGACTCTTCAAAACGTCCGAGATAATATAGTACATTGCCTCTTCCTTGCCAGTGAGCATAAGAACCAGGATTGATTACGATCGCTTGAGAAAAAGCGTCTAAAGCACTAACGTAGTCTTTTAATTCTCTCAAAGCCCAACCTTTTCCATTGAGAGCAAGGTCAAAATTAGGATTAATACTTAATGCTTCTTCGTAAGCAGATATAGCCTTTAAATAATCTTTTTGATTATAAAAGTCATTACCTTCTTGGTATAGGTTGTAAACGTCTTGATAACTACCAGTTAACGTCGATTTATTAGTATTGTTAGATACTATATATTTGTTGATATTATTAGCATTTGCCCCAGAGCTAGACCACAAAAAAGCGAATGTAAACCATGTAAATATCAGTAGCCTTGCTTTATAGTTAGTCGTTTTCATAATGAATTTTAATCATAAAAATATTCAAAAGTTAAGCATTCTGTAAATTAACAAACCAGTTAAGAGTTCCAGGATTAACCCATCCTCTTTGAGTAATAATTTCACCAAATTTACGCTGAGTTAAATATTGTTGTTTTAAAGCTTCAGAAATTTGTTCTGGTAAAAGTAATCCTGCATTATTAAAATAATCTCCCAGACGTAATCTATGGTTAGATTGCATTAGTTCAGGTAAATCATTAACGAAGAAATTAATTGTTTCAGAAGGAAGATAACCTTGCTCGATCAAAATTTCGCCAAAGCGGTAATCTTGATATTGTTTTTGAATTTTTAAAGCTTGTCGAATATTTCCAGAAGAAAGTAAACCTGCTTGTTGCAATATTTCTCCTAAAGGCAAATACTTTGTTTGTAAATGAGGTGAAAATTTGTATTGATTGACCCTTTGCTGACCAACTAACCAAAACAAAGGCAGACTATCGACTAAATAACGTTTCCAAAGTCGGTTGGGTTCGGTAGAAAGACGGTATAGCCATTCTAAACCCATGTCACCTAAAATTTTTGGCGATCGCCTTACGTTTCCTGCTTCAAAGTCAATACTTGCCCCAATTGCTAAAAACACCTTAATTTTGGGTAATTGGTTTTTATATTTGGCAATCCACTTTTCTTGTTTGGGTGCGCCAACTCCTACTGCTAAAACTGTAGCCTCTGATTGATTTATACGTTCAATAATTTCCTGACATTCTCGCTCATTTTTTTCAAATCCAAAAGAAGGAGAATAAGCATTTACAACAATTTCTCTGCCTATTTTGCGGTTGATTTTGTGTTTAGCTGTTTCGGCAACCCCTTCCTTTGCTCCTAACAAAAAGATTTTGACATCTTCATTGTCCTTGTTGTAATCATAAAAAGCAGGAAATAAATCTGCACCAGAAATTTTTTCTTTAATAGGATTGCCTAGAAGAAAAGAAATATACTGTAAGATTTTGCTGTCACAGACTCGATAATCAGAAGTATAGTATGCACGCAAAAATTCGCGATCGCTTTGTATTTTTACTAAGTGATCGACATTAGGAGTAACTACCACACCACCATTAAGATTGAGGTCTTCTAATAATTCTTGGGTGGTGGTATTGTGAATGGAAACATTCAGAAAATCAACTATATCCATATTTTTAGTCAAACTAATTAGCTAGATTAAAATTAGTGAGACCAACTAATATTACGTATATTCCCTGAATGGTCAATCAAGAAAACGAACAAATACGTGAAATGACCTAAGTATTTACACGAAGTTTATTTTAGATACCTTGTTCTTTACAAATACAACAAAAAAGCTAGACCCACTAATTAAGCAAAGTCTAGCTTTTCAATTTAAGTTAGCAACTGATTAAAATCACTATTTATCAATAACTAACTACTGCTCGCTGATAAAGACTTCTGTCATTTGATAGGCTTCATCGTCAGTAAACTGCTGAGGAGGATGCTTCATAAAATAAGCAGAAGGAGCGGTTAAAACGCCACCAATACCTCGATCTAAGCCCAATTTACAGCAGCGAATAGCATCAATTACCACTCCCGCAGAGTTAGGCGAATCTTCCACAGAAAGTCTCATTTCCAAATTCATGGGAACATCGCCGAAAAGTTTACCTTCAATACGAATAAACGCTACTTTATTATCCTTTTGCCAGGGTACATAATCGCTAGGTCCTACGTGAATATCTTCATACTCCAAACGCTTGGCAATTACGCCCTGTACCGCTTCAGTTTTAGACTCTTTTTTAGAATCTAGACGAGAGCGATCAAGCATATTGCGAAAATCAGTGTTGCCACCTGTATTAAGCTGATAAGTGCGCTCAACCTTGACACC